>USCS01000006.1 GCA_900552875.1 uncultured Collinsella sp.
ATGCATTGTGCATCCCCCGTTTTTGTTGCGGTTAGTCTAGGTCAATAAACTTGGTGCTTATGATCTTGCCGTCTTTTACTAGCATTCTGGCCATGGTGGGGCCTCGGGTGCCTCTGGGGTAGCTGGCGCTGCCCGGGTTGAGGACTAAGCAGCGGCCCACTTGGGCTTCTTTGGTTACGTGGGTGTGGCCGTTGATGGCTACGTCTACGGATCCCACCGGAAGGTCTTCGCGGTAGTGGGCTACGGCGAATTTGAGGCCTTCGTAGGTAAAGAGTGCAAGACGGTCTACATCGGGGCCGTAGTCGCGGTAGTAATCGTTGTTGCCCAGTACGGCCCGCACGGGGGCGATGGTGCATAGGTGCTCGTAGTCTATCTCTGACGTGAGGTCGCCGGCATGGATGATCAGGTCTGCGCCCTCAAGCTCATCCAAGAGCGCAGGCGATAAATAGCCGTGGGTGTCCGAGATGATGTCGATACGCTTGGCGCTTGCACTGTTCATGGGATCCCTTCCGAAAAAAAACGATTCGGCAGATACATACAAAAAAGGCCCCACGGCTCCGCAGACGATGGGTCTACAGGGCTGCGGGGCCAGCGTGCTAGAGACTCAGGGCCTTCTTGAGCGGCACGACGCGGCGGCGCGAAACCGGCACGCGTTCGTCGACGCCCGTAATGCCCAGCTGGATGGCGCCCGAGGGCACCGTCTCGACGTCCGTGACGCACGCCAAGTTGACGATATAGCGGCGGTGAACACGGAAGAAGCCAAAGTCGCAGAGCTTGGCCTCAAACTGCGCCAGCGAGGTCGTCGACAAAAAGCGATCATCGACGGTATAGATACAGGAGTAATCGTCCTTGGCCATGATAAAGCGAATGTCGTCCACGGGAATGAGCACCTTGCGGCCGCCCTTTTCCACCGGGATACGCTCGATGGTCACCTTGCTGTCCGTAACCGGCTTGGCGCGTTGCATGACCTTCTCGATCGCGCGATCCAAGCGAGCTTCCTCGACCGGCTTCATCAGATAATCGACGGCATCCACGTCGAATGCCTCGACCGCATGGTCACTATACGCAGTCACAAACACGATCGCCGGCGGATTTTTGAGCTTATGCAGCGCCTCGGCAAGTTGCAGGCCCGAGGCACCGGGCATCGAGATATCGAGAAACACGACATCCACGCGACTTTCCATAAGCATCTCGATGGCGGAGCGGACGCTCGACGCCTCCGTGATCGTGCCGATCTTGCCCGTTTGCTCGAGCAGGAAGCGAAGCTCCGAGCGAGCCGGCGCCTCATCATCCACAATCATCGCACGCAGCATAGGGATAAAACCTTTCGTCAACTAACTACGCCGGGCATCCGTCGCATGACGTTGAGCCCGTAGCCTTTTATTTTACTCTTGAATGTCAAAGATGCTCTCTGACAAATCAAGATGAAGGAGCACTTTGGTGCCCTTGCCCGGCGCCGATTCAACACGCGTATAGGAGTGCGGCCCATAAAAGCGATGGATGCGCTCCGAAATATTGTGCATGGCCACACCGGCGCCGCCACCCTGGGGAGAGCTGGCGTCGGGACGGGCAGAACGCTCGTCAAACAGTCTGGCGGCGGTACCCTCATCCATGCCCACGCCATTATCGGCCACGGCAATCAAGATTGCATCCTCGCCGTCTTGGTGAACGGTCACGTCGATCCTCAGGGCGTCGTCATCGCCCATACCATGACGCACGGCGTTCTCGACAATCGGCTGGATCACGAACGCCGGCACCAGCGTATCTTCCACGTCCTCGGACACATCGAACGTCGCAAGCACGCGGTCCTCGCCAAAGCGGGCCTTCTCAAAGGTAAGGTAGCGCTTGGTCTGTGCGACCTCGCGCGAGACCGGAATAAGCGATCCCGAGTTGTCGAGCGTGGCACGATAGAACGATGAGAACTCACGAAGCAGTTCGCGGGCCCGCAGCGGATCGGTGCGCGTAAACGATGCAATGGTGTTCAGCGTGTTGAACAGGAAGTGCGGGTTAATCTGCGCCTGCAGTGCACGCACCTCGGCGCGCGCTGTGAGTTCCTTTTGCACCTCGAGCTCGTGGATGGCGAGCTGCGTGGACAAGATCTCGGCAAAGCCCGAGGCAAGCGCGTACTGGGTACGGTCGACGGCGCGCGGGGTCTTATAGTAGAACTTGAGCGTGCCGACGGTACGATCGCCCACCTTGATGGGAGCGATAATGCCGGCGGGGACTTGGTTGTGCGAGCCGTCCGAGCCCACGACATCCACCATACGGTTGAACGACTGCACGATGCCATGTTCGATAACGTAGCGTGTGGCAAGCGTGTGGATGGGAGAATCTGGCAGTAGTTTTTCCTCAAACTCTCCCGCGCAGGCAAGCACGTTGCCCTCGTCGGTGATGGCCACCGTCATGGCGCGCGTCTCGGGCAAAATGCGCCGGCACACCAAACGCGCCGACTCCTGCGTCAGACCGCCCTTAATGTCCTCGAGCATGGCCGAGGCCACCGAGAGCGTCTCCTCGGTGTACTGGGAGCGCACCGAATCGGGATTGAGCGTCAAAAAGATAAAGATGCACAGAAAGATGCACAGCAGCGCGCAGGCAATCACCGTGGCGATCGGCTCGATACCGGTCGCCAAGGCAAAAATAAAGTACACCAGCACGCAAATGGCGCAGGCAACGGCAACGATGCGAAAGATTGATATTGAACTATCGCGCTGGGCGCGGCGGTCGATCATTCGGCCCCCTCCAGGATACTGATCAGTTGTGCGTCACGCCAAAGCCCGTCCATGATCTTGGGCCAAAAGCTCTGGAAACGCAGATAGCTTGCAGCGTTTTGGCGCGCATAGGCCTTTGCCTCGCCGATACCATGGCGCCAGATGCGCAGGTAGCCCTCATGCTCGCGGGTAAACACGCTGCGGACCATAGCGGTCTTGCGCACGCGGTCGTCGAGCTCGCGCGAAATCCACGGGCCGGGGTAGGGCATGAGTGATGCCGCCGTAACGGGAATGAGCTCCTTTTGATGCGCGGCGAATGTCAACTTGGCCCGTTCGTAGTACCAGCGGTACACGTCCTGCATAAAGCGCGGTGAGCGCTTTTCGGACTCCGGAGGCAGATGGCGCACGGTCCACTCGTTATCGAACCACACGTCGTAGCCAAACATGCGCATGTTAAAGAGGTAATCCAAGTCCTCGCCGCGGGTGATAAACGGGTCAAAGGCCACACGCGTAAAGGCGCGGGCGTGCAGGGCCATCAGGCCGCCGCACACGTAGTTGGAGCGCGAGATGCGGGTGCCCGAGAGCGCCTTTTTCATCCAACGGTTGAACTCGATGCGCTTGGTCCACCAACGATGGCAGATGCCCACCTTGTCCGTGGGAGCCAGCGGCGAGCCGTCGCGATCGTAGAAATAGCCGCTCTTGACCAAGATCGGCAAGCCCTGACGCGTCTGCTGCCCCAACGCATAGGTCGCGCGCTTCATAAAGTCGGCGTCGATGACAGTCTCATCGTCATCCAAAAAGATAACCGCGTCATGCCCCAGCACAGCGGCACAGGCTAGCCCCATGTTGCGGATGGCACCGTAGCCTCGCAGGCTCACGCACTCGCCCGAACCCTTGGGCGCGATCTGAGCAACCCGGTCTGCGATATGCGAGGCCTGGGTGTTGGTGACAACGGTGACCTTGAGCGTGGGATGCGCGTCGACAATCTCGTGCACGCGCAGCGACACATCGGCTGTGGCAGAAACGGGACAGACCACCAAAAGGATGATGCGCGGGATGTCACGTACCTGCTCAAGCGAGGCCAGGCAGCGGTCGAGTTCGGGATTGTCGGCGTTGAGTCGCGTCGAATGGTCATAGGTGCCAGGGGCGTTTGCGCAAGCGTCATCGCCCGCCCAATACGTTGGAATCACGACTGTGGCGTTCATGCCTTACCCTCCCTGCAACACAAAAACGGGACGCCGCCAAACACAGGCGACGCCCCGCGACCTAGCTGATTCCATCATACCCACTTGGGCAAATCATTGCTCGCAAGTCGCAATGTTTATTGCGGATAACCCCAAAAGAGTACCGTGGACAGGCACAATAGCCGCTCGCTCCTATGCGGCATGCCCTGCCGCCCGAGTCATGCGGGACAGGCGGACCAGCAGCATAAAGCCAACAATCAGCAGCACGCCAATGGAAAGGACGCCCAGCGACGGGTTGCCGGTCAGCGAGGTGACGACCGACACCAGGAAGGTGCCCATAACGCTTGCATAACGACCAAAAATGTCAAAGAAGCCGTAGTACTCGTTGGACTTTTCCTTGGGGATAATGCGGCCAAAGTAGCTACGGCTGAGCGCCTGCACGCCGCCCTGGAACAGGCCGACCATAATGGCAAGCACCCAGAATTCAAAGGCAGTCTTTAGGAAGAACGCGGCGAACAGCACAATGCCCATGTAGGCGGCGACCGCCACCAGAATCATGTTGAGCGTGCCCACGCGTCCGGCGAGCTTACCGTAGATGATGGCGGACGGAAAGGCCACGAACTGCGTAACGAGCAGCGCAAGCACCAGCTGCGTCGAATCGATGCCCAAGGCCGATCCGTAACTGGTGGCCATGGAAATGACCGTGTGCACACCGTCGATATAGAAGAAGAACGCGATCATGTAGACCAGCACGGTCTTGTTGTGGGCAATCTCGCGCATGGTGTGTCCGACCTCGGAGAACACACCGCCCACGATGTGGCCGATAGTGTCCTCGGGACCGCGCTCGCGACCGTACTTTTGCTTATAGGTGCGAATGAGCGGCAGGGTAAAGATGAGCCACCAGGCACCAGTGATGATAAACGACAGACGCGTTGCCAGCATGGTAGGGACGCCAAGAGCGGGGCCACCCATGATGAGCGCCAGGCAGATGACGAACGGCACGGTGGAACCGATGTAGCCCCAGGCATAACCCGAGCTGGACACGGCGTCCATGCGCTCGTCGGTGGTAACGTCGGGCAGCATGGCGTCGTAGAACGTCATAGAAGAGTTAAGGCCGATGGTGCACAGCACGTACACGGTCAAAAATGCCATGGCGGACATTGGGATAGCCTGCGCCAGGCAAAGAACCAGGCCCGTGAGGAAAAAGCCCAAGAAGAACTTGATCTTGTTGCCGGCGTAGTCGGCAAGCGCGCCCAGAATGGGCATGAGCATGGCGATGACCAGCGAGGCGATCGTCTGCGCATTGCCCCAGGCGACCACCAGGTCGGCCGAGGAAGCGCCGGTATTAATGGCGTTAAAGTAAATGGGCACCACCGAGGTATTGAGCAGCACGAGGGCCGAATTGCCCACATCGTACATAACCCAGTTACGCTCGAGCTTGGTGTATTTCATGGACAGGGACCCTTCGTATTTGCCCGATATGCAGTTAGTTCATCGTACCCCAATTGTCCAGAGGCGCCGGTAAGGATTCGGCAAAGGGACAGGCGCGGTCATACGGACACGCAGGGCGAAACGCCATCCCATCAACGCAGTTGCGGTGAAATAGTTCCCGCTTAGCCCTCCGGGTGCTTCATTCAGGAACTATTCCACCGCAACTTATTGAAACGGTTTGTTACTCCTCGCGGTCGAACTCCTCGTCGGCGTCGAGTACGCGGCCACTGTAGTTGATATGGCCGGTCACGGCCTCCATGTCGCCGGTCTCGATAAAGCGAGCAACGGTGAGCTCGTAATCGACCAGTGCGCGCTCAAAGACCTCGGGGAAGCTCTCGGTCGAGACCTCATCGGTAAAGGGGTTCTTCCATGTCAGGTGGCCCAGGTTGCCGGTGCGCTCGGGCAGCTCCGTCGTCACGCGATGGGCAAGGCCGTCGAGCAGCGAGTAGTCGTGCACCAAGCCCTCAACCAGCGAGATCGCGCGCGTCTTTACGGAGCCGGCCGGCTCAATCGCGCGGTAAAGTCGCTGCATATTGGCAACGGCAGCACCGTACTCCCCCGCCGGAATGTCAATGCCGTACACGCGTCCGGCAACATAGCTCATCAGCACGCCAGCCACGCGATTGATGCGATCGGTGGTGACGATCTCGCCCGCCGGCGGGTAATCGTCAACCGTAGCGCCATCGCGTTTAAGCTGCAGCATCAGCACATCCAGGTCGCTCTCGATCACGGCATGGACCTGACTGCTCGAATCCTCAAGCTCTGAATCGGACTCCACGATGCCAAACTGCTGCTCATAGACAAAGGGATGGGCGTTGCGGTCGAGCACGTAATGAGACAGCAGGCCCAGCGCAAAGGCACGACCCAAGCTGGCGTCGCGCGGCAGCAGATGCGACACGCCGTCGCGCAGGCACGCGAACTGGCGAGACATGCGCGACCGATGCATGACCTGCGCCAGCAGCGTGCAGTCGGAAACACGCGGTGTCAGAATGTGAAAGAAAAACGGGTCGGGGCCTTGGTTGCCCAAGATAAAGGCAATGCGCTCTTCATCGGACGTGATGACGCCCTGCGGAAGACGGTCGATGCTTTCCTCGCCAAACAGATGATGGGTGATAAGCGCGGGCATAATGATCCTTTCGATTTCATTCGATGCCACCCATTATGCCCACCGCGCGCCCATGCCAAACCTGCGATGGTAAACGACGGCGCGCAGACCGTCTACGCAAGCCCCAAGCGTGCTTTAACCTCGGCAGCGCGACGGCGGGACACGGGCACCGTCGAGCTCACGCGGTCGAGCCTGAGCTCCATCAACCCCGTGGAGCCAATCTCAACATTGTGCACGTCTTCCAAATTGACCAGATAGCTGCGATGAACGCGAATAAAGCCCTCGGAGACCAAGCGACGCTCGAGCGAAGAGATCGACTCATTGATCAGGTACGTTCCCTCGGCGCAGATGGCATTGCAAAAATCGGCGCGCGCCTCAAAGTAGCAGACGTCTGCGGCGGGAATGAACACCTTTTTGCCCCCGCGGTCCACCGTCAGACGCAAAGGCTGGCGCGGAGCGTGGATAACACGACGGGCACCCAAGGCTGCCTCGATCTTGTCGAGTGCCTTTGACAGGCGTGCGTCCTCAACCGGCTTGACGACATAATCGACGGCATCGAGGTTATAGGCATCAGCCGCATACTCGGCAAACGCCGTCACAAACACAACCACCGGCGGCGTCTTTAGGTTCTGCAGCGTCTCGGCAAGCTCAATTCCCGAGCGACCGGGCATGGTAATGTCTAAAAACAGCACGTCGGGCTTGTTCGACAGAATCGACTCCACGGCTTCGGTGACATTGCCCGCCTCGGCAATCTGGCCCACACGCGTATCCTTTTCCAACAGATAGCGTAGCTCAGCCCTAATGGGAGGTTCGTCATCAACCACCAAGATGTTCCAGCCTTCGGACATATGTGCTTCCCCTCTTTTTCTCTCAATCCAACCGCGTGCTACGCCGTCAACGGCGCGGGCTCATGCGGCTCGCCGTTCAGCTCGACGATGACCTGCGTTCCCACGCCCTCCTGGGACTTCACGCGCATGCCGGAATCTTCTCCGTAAAAGAAATGGATGCGCTGAAGCACGTTGAAGAGCGCCAGGCCGCAACCTCGCTTGACGGAGCCGTCGGCGGTAATGCTCTCGGGCTCCTCCAGGCGATGCTGCTCAAACAGATGTGCGCAGACCTCTTCGCTCATACCGATGCCGTCGTCCTCGACGATGATCTCCAAACCGTCATCGGTCTCAAAAGCCCTAACACGAATAGAAAGCGGCTCGATCTCGCGCTGCGCATGCTTGATGCAGTTTTCGAGCAGCGGCTGCAAGATAAACGGCGGTACCAGGCTGTCGCGCACCTCAAAGTCGATGTCGACCGAAACGCGCAGACGGCCGTCGCCATACCGGGCCTGCATAAGATTGATATAACGAGTGCCCTGCTCCACCTCGTGCTCGAGCGTGGTGAGCGTATCGGAGTCAGAAAGCGTCTGACGGTAATAATTGGAAAAATCGATGAGTAACGATCGCGCCTTGTCGGGCTCGGTTCGAACGAGCGACACGATCGTGCTAATGGTATTGAATAGAAAATGCGGATCGACCTGCGACTGCAGGGCGCGAAGCTCAACGCGGGCCGTAAGCTCGTCCTGGCGCTCGAGCTCAAAGCTGGCGAGCTGCGTGGAAATGAGGTCGGCAAAACCCGAGGCAAGGGCCGTCTGGCGCATATCGATGCTGCTCAGGCGAGGGTAATACAGCTCGAGTGTGCCCACGCAATGCCCGCGCACGGTAAGCGGCGCGACGATGCCGGCGCGCAGGCGGGGAAAATAGCCGCCCGTCTCATTGGAGGTGTCACGCGAAAACACGCTCTGCTCGCCCGTCTCAATCACACTGAGCGTGGTCTTGAGCACGACCGGGGTGCCGGCGGGGCACTTTGCCGAGTCCTCGCCCCAGCTTGCCAACACCTGCTTGCCGTCGGTAAAGCAGATGGCAGAGGCGATGGTCTCGGACAGGATGATTTTAGAGGCGCCCAGGGCCGCTTCGGGCGTAAGGCCGCGCGACGTGTAGGCGAATATTTTTGATGCGATGGCGAGCGTACGGTCGGTTGCGCTCGATGTGAGGTCGTCGGGGACCACAAAGACATACGAGAAAAAGAAGCACAGCATGACCATGCCGGCAATAACGACAACGCCCGGAACGGGATTGGGATTATCGGTTAAATCCCAGATAAGCAGCAAGATAAGCGCCGGAACGACAATACCGAGCAGGATGGCCTGGACCACATGCTGGGCCGTGCGAAAGACCTTGGTAGAGTTGTAGCTCTTGCCCAGAATCAGCCTGTTTAAATCCACCGTCATCCCCTTTTTTCTATCGCACCCATAGCAATAAAGAGGGCCGCAAGCGACCCTCTCCATTGCATTATGCAATCAAAAACTGTGTTTTACATCCAGCCATCGACAAACGGTATCTTAGGCGCTGTATTTGTTGGCCTCGCCAAAGGTGCCAGCCTCGACGATCCAGCCATCCTTCATGATGACGTCCATGTTGTCGGTGTTGAGCACGTGGATGTCGGCGGCGACGTCACCGTTGACGACCAGCAGGTCGGCGCACTTGCCGGCCTCGATGGAACCGGTCTCGTCCTCGATGTGGCACATCTTGGCACCGTTGAGGGTGGCGCAGGTGATGGTCTCGACCGGGGTGAAGCCGATCTTGTCGACGAACTCGTACATCTCCTCGATGGAGCAGGTGCCGTACGGGGTGACGAAGGAGAAGGAGTCGGAGCCGATCGTCATGACAACGCCGCGCTTCTTGGCCTCGCGCAGGCAGTCGTAGTTGCGCTGCAGCTCCTTCTCGACCAGGGTGCCCTCGTACTTGTCGTGCAGCTCGGGGACGTAGACGGGCGGATAGGTGGCGTACCAGGTGGGCAGGAAGGCGATCGTCGGGGTGAAGAAGGTGCCCCGCTCGGCCATGAGGTCCATGGTGCGCTCATCGATATCGAAGCCGTGAATCAGCTGCTCACAGCCAAAGCGAACGGAATCGTAGGCAGCGGCGTGGTTGTTGTAGCAGTGGCTCCACACGGGGATGCCGACCATCTTGGCCTCTTCGACCACGGCCTGAATCTCCTCGGAGCAGTAGTGCTGGTCGCGACCGGAGTCCCAGCGCCAGATGCCGCCACCGGTAGCCCAGATCTTGATGGCATCGGGGTTCTCGCGCAGGCGACGACGGACGGCCTTGCGCAGATCCCAAGGACCGTCGACCTGGTCGCCCCAGGGGTGCGATTCCTTGTTGAGCTCCTGACTGCAGTGGTGGGAGTCGCCGTGGCCGGCAACGCGGCAGAAGCCAAGGCCGGTGGCCAGAACGCGCGGGCCCTTGAAGACGCCCTTGTCGATGCAGTCACGGATCTGGATACCAAAGCGGCCGATCTCGCAGACGGTGGTGAGGCCGTGGGTGAGGCAGTCGTAGGCCTGCTTGACGGCGACGGCCTGCTTCTCGAGGAGCGGTTGCATGACCCAGTCGGTGTCATCGTCGGTCAAGTTGCCCGAGAAGTGCAGGTGGGTGTCGATCAGGCCGGGAAGGACGGTCTTGCCGGCGGCGTCGATGACCTCAACGCCCTCGGGAAGGTCCTGCATGGCGCCGGCGTACTCGATCTTGCCGTTGTCGTCGACGAGAACGAGGGAGTTCTCGACCGGCTCGGCACCGGTACCGTCGATGAGCTTGCCGCCAACGATTGCATACTTAGTGGACATGGTTCCTCCTTATGGATCCATATAGTGGGCGAGGCCGTGTTGGGTTAAGGCCTCGCAAAGCTACCCAAGTGGCGCCGGGTTCGGTGCGCGGAAGAGAGGGGCCCGCGCACCTGATCCGCCCCGGCTCGGCGTTACTTTTTGCGGGAATTGGTGAAAGCCATGAGGGCCAGGCCAATAGCCAACCAGCCGATCACGATGCTCCACTCCACCATGTTGAGGGAGGCGGGAGAGAACGGAATCACAAGCAGGCCGATGATGATGGCGCAGGCAGCGATAGCGAGGCCGATGCCAAACTTGCCGCCGGGCACCTCGTAGGGACGAGGCAGGTCGGGCTCGGTGAAGCGCATACGCAGGCAAGCGAGGGCGACCATGCCACAGGAGAAGATGAAGGCGAGAGCCGACACGTTGGTCAGAGGGATGAGCATGTTCTTGCCCAGGAACGGACCGACGACGGTGATGACGCCCAGAACGACGCAGGCGAGCTTGGGAGCGCCGGACTTGGGGTCGACCTCGGCGAACTGTTCGGGCAGCTGGCCCTTGCGGCCCATGGCGAGCATGATGCGGCTCGTTGCGCCGTAGAAGGAGTTCATCGGGCCCATGGGTCCAAGCGTGGCGATGACGAGCATGGCCAGGTACAGGAGCATGTTGATGCCCTTGAGACAGGCAAGCGCGGGAACCGGGCTCTTAACAAACTCATGCCAGTCGAGAATGGTACCGAACGAGTAGATGCAGACCATGTAGAAACCGCCGGCGGCCAGCAGGGCCAGGGAGATGATCTTGCCGAACTTGTTCCAGTTGAGGCCCTCGGCTGCTTCCTCGGCCTGCTGGGGAATGGTGTCGAAACCGGCGTAGAAGAACGGAGTCAGAACCAGGACCGACACGATGCCGGCGAACAGGCTGGTGCTCTCGGTAGCGGCCTTACCGCCACCAGCGCCGGCGACCTGGGAGAACACGGGCATGGCGTTGTCCGGCGAGCCGGTGAACAGCGAGACGCCCATGGCGAGCAGCATGCCGCAGAGCAGAGCCTTGGTCAGGAAGGCCTGAAGCTTGGCGGCCGAGCTGGCACCACGGAAGTTGAGGAAGATGACGTAAACTGCAAAGCCGAGCGCGATCAGCGTCGGGAACAGGTAAACGTCGGCCCCCAGGATGGTGTAGAGCTTGACGGCGCGCAGCCACTCAAGGCCGGGCAGGCTACCGAACATCTCGGACACGAGAGTCGAAATGGCAATGGCCTCCCACGGGCACAGGATGCCGTTGCCCAGGGCCAAAAGCCATCCGGTGATGTAGCTCAGCGTACGGCCAAAGCTACGATCGACATACTCGACGATGCCGCCCGAGATGGGGATAGCGGCCGTGAGCTCACCGAAAACAGCTCCGACGGGCACGAGGAAGATTGCACCCAAGAGGAATGCGATCATAGCGGGAACGGGACCGCCGCCCACGACCATCCAGTCGCCGACCTGCAGAACCCAACCGGTACCGATGATGGCACCGAAACCGATGGTGAAGAAGTTCCAGAGCGAGAGCGTTTTCTTCATGCCGCCGTTATCCTCGACTGCAACCTCTGCGTTCTTGTCCGCCATTGTTCCCCTCCTTTCCTTTTTGACGCCCCTTGACGTCACCCCTTGCGCGGTCTGTTTTGCCGCGCGCTTTTATTTCGTGGCTTTAAGATACGGCCTTGGCACAGCAGCGCCGCTTGTAGCTCGACCGAAGGCAGAACTGCAAAACGAGCGGCGCCGTTTTTGGGACGAACGGCACGGTTTGCCGCTCATTGTTGTCGCCCGTCCGACGGGCGTACGCTCATCGGACGCATATAGAGATGTTTTTGAGGCCGTGTGTTTTGCGCCTTTCGTACCGTTTACCGAGCTTTTGACGCGCGGACCCATTTGTTGCACATCTTTTTTGTAGGATAGACAGGTTATACATGAGACAAGGCGGTACGAATGGCATACGGATACAACGACGGTGATCAACGGCGACAAAGCGTTCGCCTTGCTGGCCGCACCACGCCGACGCCCAGAAGTGCCACGAGCAGCAATCCGCAACGCCCTCAAGAGCAACCCAGGCCTTCGTCTCGGCAGCAGACAAACAGAACACGGCAGAGTGGCCGTCCGAGCACGGGCACAAGCGCACAGCAAGATAGCCGCTTGGGCGCGCGCGCTCGACAGCGCCAAGCCGAGGTTCCGCAACTGCGCCGCAACGGCGCACGTCAGCCCGGCAGCCATATCAACCGCTTCTTTTCGCATCCCCAAGGCGGACGCGACGGCAAGCCCTACCGCTCGACATCGTACGTGAATGCCCCCGCCCTGCCAGCTCGTCGGCTTTGCCTCGCACTGTGCTCTATCCTCATCTGTCTGGTCTTTGTGCTTATGAGCTCCTGTATGTCCCACGGCTCGGCCGGTCTCGAGCCCACCGCCGAGGACAAGCTGCTCAAGGCCCCCGTCGCGCCCGGTTATTCTTTCGCCTTTTCGACCCCGCGCTCGCAATGGCAAGCCGGCACGATGCCCCATATCTATCAGATCGACCCTGCATGGTCGGAGCTGCCTTACGCCGGCGGTACCATCCGCCAAAATGCCTGCGGGCCTACGTGCCTCACCATGGTCTATATCTTTAAGACGGGACGCACCGATATGACCCCCGTCAATATGTGCGCGCTTTCCGAGGCAGGCAATTACGCCCCCACCGGTGCAACCGAATGGTCGTTTATGACGAGCGGTGCGTGGCAGTTGGGACTTAACGGAACGGAGCTTCATAACGATCGCGACTCGATGACTCAGGCGCTGCGTTCGGGAGCGCCCGTCATCGCCGCCGTTCGGCCGGGCACCTTTACCAACGTGGGCCACTACATTGTACTTTACGGTATTGACGACGCCGACCAGATTGAAGTCTTCGATCCCAACTCGGCCAGCCGCAGCGCCCGACGCTGGGGCGTCGTAGAGGTCCTCAACGAAGTCGAAGCCATGTGGGCCTACTACTAGTCATTGGGCACTCATTGGGGACAGACTTAAATGAGTGGTCGTCGGGGACAGTCTTACGGACGCCGGCCGAGAGCAAACGAAAAGGGCCATCCCGAACTGCTTGGAACTGCCAGCACGGAAAGCGCATCCTGCTTTGGGGCCCAATAGCGGGATGCGCTTTCCGTTAGCGGCCCGTTTGGGAAACTAGGGACCGCTTTTCGACAAAAATCCGGGATGCATTTTCCGATTGAGGGCCTCAAGGGAAACCGCACCCCATGTTGGACGCTCATTCTGGGATGTGCTTTCCGCAGTTGATCGATGCGGCCTTTAAGGACTGTCCCAAGCTGCCGGCAGGAAAGGAACGTCTCCAAGTGCCGGGTTTCCGCAGCCTGCAATGCTCCTCATGAACAGCCGCCTCAATAACAAAAGCCCCTGCGGCCGAAGCGGACCGCGGGGGCAACAGACCTGCAAGAGTTAACTCAAGTCCTCGCCATTTGATGCAATGACCTTTTGGTACCAGCAGAAGCTGTCCTTTCGGTAGCGATCGAACGTGCCTTTGCCCGTATCATCGGCATCAACATAAACAAAGCCATAGCGCTTCTTCATCTGCCCCGTCGAGGCCGACACCAAATCGATACAGCCCCACGGCGTGTATCCCATCAGGTCAACACCGTCCTCGACAATTGCATCGCGCAGCGCAAGAATATGCCTTCGCAGGTAATCAATATGATACGCATCGTGGACTTTGCCGTCTTCCAGCGCATCGAGTCCGCCCACACCGTTCTCGGCGATAAAGAGCGGAAGATGGTAACGATCGTGGTAGCCGGCAAGCGTCACGCGCAAACCCAGCGCATCGATCTGCCACTTCCAGGCAGTCTCTTTATCCTTGAGGTACGGATTGCGCAACGTCGGGAACACGTTGCCCTCCGCCTTCTCGGCGATCACCTGATCATCGGCGCACACCAAGCGCGAGCAATAGTACGAGAACGAGATGAAGTCGACCGTATGCTCTGCCAGATACTCCGTATCGCCCGGCTCAAAGGGCACGTGAACACCCTCTTTCTCGAGTGCACGCAGCTTCCAAGCAGGATAGGCGCCCGCAGCCATCACGTCTGTGTAGAAGTAGCGGCCGCGGTCCTCCTCATACGCAAGCCATACGTCCTCGGGCGCACAACGGTACGGATAGGTCGCACCGGCAGCGACCATGCAACCCACCTTGTTTGCGGGATCGATCTTGTGCAGAATCTCGACAGCGCGAGCGCTCGCCATAAACATATGGTGCGAGAACGCCGCGGTCACGGCTGCACGGTCACGCTCATCCTCGAGCGTGACACCCGCGTTGAGATAGGACAGCGCCACGCTGTTGATCTCGTTGAACGTAAGCCAATAACGCACGAGGCCCTGGTACGCGCGTCCGACGGTCTCGACGTAGTGCGCATACCGCTCGATCATCTCTCGGCTTTGCCAGCCACCATAGCGCTCGACCAGAGCCAACGGATAGTCGTAGTGCGACAGCGTCACAAGCGGCTCGATTCCATGCTCGCGCAGCGCCTCGAATACCTGACGGTAAAACTCCAAGCCCTCGCCGTTGGGCTCGGTCTCCATCCCTGTGGGAAAAATACGGCTCCAGCAAATTGAAAGACGCAGGCACTTAAAGCCCATCTCGGCAAAGAGCTCGACATCCTCGTGCCAATGATGGAAGAAGTCGTTGCCCCAGCGGCATGGATACAGCCTGTCCGGATCGTCCACGGGCTTTTGCCTGCCAAACATTACATCCCAGCGGTCGGAACCCTGTGGGATCAGGTCGGAGTGCGACATGCCGCGGCCGCCCTCGTTCCAGCCCCCTTCGGCCTGGTTGGCGGCGAGGGCACCACCCCACAAAAAGCCCTCGGGCATACCGGCGGCAGACGTTCTGTCAAAGTAACTCATGCTACTCAGCATCCTCGGCAGAAGCTGCCGCGGCGTTCTCCTGCTCCTGAGCCAGGAGCTGGTTATCGTACACCTTAAAGAACGGGTACCAGACCACAGCCATGACCACGATCAAAACGATCGTAAACACCCAGATGCGCGGGTCGAGGCACTGGACAAAGCCCTGAACGAAGATGGGGAACGCGCCGCTCACCAAGATGTAGAAGTTAGAGACAAGACCCAGTGAGACCGCACCCCAATACAGCAGGGCCGAGATCATGCCGCCTAGCACAAACGGAATCATGAGGATCGGGTTGAAGATGATGGGCGCGCCGAAGATCGCGGGCTCGGAGATACGGAAGAAGCTCGGCACGATCGATGCCCTGCCAAATGCCTTGAGCTGCTGCGACTTTGCCCTAAACGCGCAGAGCGCCACAAAAGAGAACGTATTACCCGTGCCGCCGATGAGGTTGATGGCCAACGACATGAGCGCCGGGTGGAACTCAAGCGGCTGCCCGGCAGCATAGAGCGAGGCGTTGGCGGCAAAGGCGGCAAGCGTGACCGGGGCGGTGATGGGCATTACGATCATGTTGCCGTGGACGCCAAAGCACCAAAACAGCAGCGTCATGAAGCAGATAAGCAGTGCGCCGGGCACAGAGTCAACTGCGACGGAAAGCGGGGCAGCGAGCAGCTTCTCGATAACCGAGGGGATGGACAGCGCGGGATCGATCATCTGGATCAGCAGGTTGCCGCCAAAGAAGATGAGGATGTTGGCGAGCATAGGTACGATGGCGCCAAAGGTTTCGGACAAAAACGGCGGCACGCCATCGGGCATCTTGATGGTGATGCCCTTGGTCTGGCAGAAGCGCGTGACCTCGACGGAGACCAAGGCAACGATGATGGCGGTAAACAGGCCCTGCGCACCCAGATAGGTGCAGGGGACCGCCTGGAGCACGGACTCGTCAGCAAGCTGGTAGTAGGACGACGGCGCCGCGGCGATCAGGAACATCACCAGCGAGGTCATACCGGCGTTAAGCTTGGGCATCTTGTAGGTGCCCGCCAGGTTATAGGCGATTGCGAACGTCACGATCACCGACAGTATGCCCATCGTCATGTTGAAGGGAATGAGCAGCGTGAGCTTATTGGCCGTGGCAAAATCGAGCCAAGGGCCAAAGACGGACCAGAACCCGCCCTGCGCCACCAGGTCGGCCGTGACCGGCGGGTTGGCGAGGATCATAAAGACGGCAGATACCAAGATGAAGCTGATCGCGCTCATAAAGCCCTTTTGCATGGAGGCAAAGTGGCGCTCGGTGCCGCAGAAATTGGCGATAGGGGTCAGTTTTTCCTGAAGCAGGGTCATGAACTTCTCCATGGTTGCCTCCTAACCCAACAGCGACTGGGCGAGTGCCAGCACGTTGGCGGCGTTGCCCATGCCGTAGTCCTGTGCGGGGATGACCGCGGTCGGCTTACCGCTCCCCTGCTTGACGGTGTTGAGCTTGTAGGACACCTGCGGCCCCAAGAGCAGCACGTCATAATTGGCGCACGTCTCCTGATACTCGCCGATACCCACCGCATCGATATCGAGCTCGATGCCGTTTTGCTCCGCATATTTCTCGAGTTTCTTCATCAGAATGCTTGTAGACAGACCAGCTGCGCAAACAAGAAGGATCTTCATAAGGGATTCCCTTCGCATTGATTGGTTGGATAGTCACCGCACGCCGCTAGGCGTTCTTGGTTGCAGTGCGCTCATACAGGCAGATCAGCTCCTGCACGAGCTCCTGAGCAAGCATGGAGCACATGAGGTGGTCCTGAGCATGGACCAGCAACACATCCACCGACAGACGCTCGCCCGCTGCCTCAGTCGAAAGCAGCTGCGTTTGGATGTGGTGAGCCTTGATTCCCGCATCCTTTGACTGCTTCATGAGTTTGGCGGCGGCGTCAAAATCCCCCGCCTTTGCCTTTTCAAGGGCTTCGAAGGCAAGGCTGCGTGCCTCTCCCGCTGCAGCGACCAGCTGAAACGAAACCATCTCGGTTCCCTGATCGTCCATAACGGTCTCCTCTCCCGTGATGTTTGGTTTGTACTTGAATATTCGAAACGCCTATCTCCCGCCCGCAATCCTCGAGGTTTATTGCAGGTAGACTGACAGGGTCATCGACAAAAGAAGTCTTAAGCCGTATGCGCTTGCACAAGCGCCATCAGCTCATGCCAGGACCGGCGCTCGCGTAGGCGCTCGACCCCCTGGCGGTCCATAAAGATCTCGGCGAGCAGTGAGCTCAAGATCCGCGCCTCATCGCCGCCCGACCGGGCAAACGACACCATAAAGACGATATCGACCTCATGGCCGTATTCGTCCCAAAGAATGGGATGTTCGAGCAGGCCCACGGTAACAAAGGCCTCGGCGCTCAAGGGATGCATCCCATGGGGCATGGCTACCCCATTGCCAAACGAGGTGGCGCTCGCGCTCTCGCGCTCGGCGACCTCTTGGGCAAACTGGGCATCGACACGGCCGCTCTCGACGGCGCGCTCGGAGAGATATCGGAGAACGGCCTGCTTCGACGACGCCTCAACGCGGTTGAAGAACAGGGCACGGCTAAAGAAAGAGCTCACGGAGTCCGATTGCGCAGTGTCGTCGCTCAGCACCTTGCGGATAGCGTTGACATCGCTCGTCTCCAAGAAGAAATCGGCCTCGCGGACGGGCACGGGCAACTTGACGTTGAGCGGCACCGTTGTGAACACGTAGTCGATATGCGAAAAATCGAACGTTCCCACGCGGGCGACATCGCATGTCTCAATCGAATCGATATACATGCCAAACTGCTTGCGGTACTGGTGCTCGAGCATACGGGCGCTTCCCGCTCCCGAGGCGCACACGATCAGGATGCGTTTGCGACGCGGCTGGTCGGCTTGCTGCTCGAGGGCCAGGGCAAATGCCATGGCGATGTAGCCGAGCTCTTCATCAGAGGGCTGGCTGCCAAAATGACGCTCGAGTACCTGCGAGGTGCCAGCTGCCATCGAATAGGCCAACGGAAACCTCGTCTTGATATCGGGCAGCATGGGGTTATCCATATGCATGTGATATTCAAGGCGATAGCCCAGAGGGCCGATATGCCGAGCAAGGTTCATGCGAAGTTCAAGATCGCCGCTAAAGTCAAACCTAAACTCATCGTTGACCGCACGTACCATCTCGGAAGCAATCTCCCACATCTCGTCCGAGATAACGGCAGAGCCCTTCTCGGGCACGCCCGTGCCCCTGCCGAGCAAATGGATTGCGATAAAGGCAACCTCTTCTCGGGGCATGCTCACGCCCAGGGCATCCTTGATGTTTGCGGCAATCTGGAAAGCCGCGGCGTATTCGCGCGTTCCCTCCAGTTTTTGAACGTCCGATTCTGCAGCTGGGACATAGCAGCCCTGCTCGATGCGGCCAAGAGCAATGTAAAGATGCATGATGAGATTGCGGGATGCCAGCGAGCTCACCGTGACGGGCGAGGCCGTCAGGGCATCGTCCACACATGCGGCGATGGCCCGCAGGCGCTCGGCGAGCTTTGCATCGTCGGTGTCGGGCAACACGGGCCTCACCAACGAGGCCAGGCACAGGCGCCGTTGCGACTCCCCGCCCGCAACGCGGATTCCGTAGCGTGGGCGCTTTTCGAGCGTTAAGTCAAATTGGGCGAGTTTCTGCTCTACCAGACGCATGTCATTGGACAGAGTTCGCGCCGAAACGTAGAGTAAATCCGCATACTCCTCAATCGTCACCCACTGGGACCGCATGAGGAGGTCGTTAAGAAGGAAGGACACACGGCCGTCGCGCGTATCAGGAATGCCCGGATGGGCCTGAGCCGCACCGTCTAGCAAGCGAGCAAGCTCATCTGCACGTGCAACATCGATACGATACTGCCCCTTGCTGCCAACGATGCGTGCAACCCCTGCAAGGTTGTCGTTTGCGCGATGGATATAGTTTCTCACGGCGCGCTCGCTTACCTCGAGACGCTTGGCAAGTACCGCGACAGCGACAGGCTGAGCGTCCTCGATCATATTTACAAGCTGCTTGACGCGAGCATCCATGTCCTCCTCCTTTCCCTGCGTCTAGTCTAACGCGGTAAAGAATGACACTCCACGTCGCGCTCGTTCCGCCAACTCGGAACAGGTTGCGGGGAGTCCAGCCGAACTTATAGGGAGCACGGAGAAAGGACCCGAAAGCCATGTGCCGGTGTGAGATGCGCTTTCCGCAGTCATTGGGGACAGACTTAAATGAGTAGTCGTTGTGGACGTTCTTGTTTGACTAGTCGTTTAAGAACGTCCCCAATGACTAGGTGAATAGCAAAAGCCCCGCAGTCGGAGCGGACCGCGGGGCTCATGAAGAGAGGCTAGTTTGTGGGCGCTTTGCCTGGCGCCCACGGGAGAGGCAACGGAGTAGGGGCTACTCGTGGATGCGGGTACCGGAGAGGCCGGCCATGGTCTCGGCGGCCTTGTCCAGGGCGCCGATGATGCAGGTGCGGCCCTTGCGGGAGCGGGCGAACTTGATGGCGGCGCGGACCTTGGGCTCCATGGAACCCTTGCCGAACTGACCCTCGTCGGCCAGGCGCTCGGCCTCGTCGGCGGTGAGGTCCTCGAGCTCCTCCTGGTTGGGCTTGCCAAAGTTGATGGCGACGTGCTCGACGGCGGTCAGCAGGAACAGGACGTCGGCGTCGCAGTCCTCGGCCAGCAGCTCGCCGCCCAGGTCCTTGTCGATGACGGCGGGAACGCCCTTGTAGCAGCCCTTGTTCTCGTAGTCGCGGACGACGGGGATGCCGCCGCCACCGCAGGCGATGACGATGAACTCGTTGTCGAGCAGGTTGAGGATGGAGTCGGCCTCGACGATCTTCTTGGGATCGGGGGAGGCGACGACGCGACGCCAGCCGCGGCCGGAATCCTCGACGAAGACCTTGGAGGGATCCTCGGCCATGAACTCCTTGGCCTGCTCCTCGGTGTAGAAGGGGCCGATCGGCTTGGTCGGGTTCTTGAACGCGGGATCGTCGGGATCGCACTCGATCTGGGTGACGACGGTGGCGGCGTGCCAACGCTTGTAGCGCTTGTGCATCTCGCGGCCGATGCCCTGCTGCAGGTGATAGCCGATGTAGCCCTGGGACATGGCGCCGCACTCGGGCAGCGGCATCTCGGGGGTGCCGATGGCGTCGTGGGCGGCGGCGAAGGCGTTCTGGATCATGCCGACCTGCGGGCCGTTGCCGTGGGTGATGATGATCTCGTTGCCCTGCTCGATGAGGCCGAGGAGAGCGTGAGCGGTGTTGCTCACGGCCTCGATCTGCTCGACGGGGTTGTTGCCGAGGGCGTTGCCGCCGAGGGCGACGACAATACGATCGGGCTTGCCAAGAGGCTTAGACATTGCTGGAATCCTTTCTGTAAAAGGCCTACAACCCATTAATAACCCGCGTCCGTGCGATACGCGAGTTTATTAGGGTTAATATTCTCTTTATCGCTCATTTTATTCATTTTGGAAATACCTAAGCGGCGAACGGT
This sequence comes from uncultured Collinsella sp., assembly GCA_900552875.1. Classification (GTDB taxonomy): domain Bacteria; phylum Actinomycetota; class Coriobacteriia; order Coriobacteriales; family Coriobacteriaceae; genus Collinsella. The sequence continues at coordinate 20,536 of USCS01000006.1, forward strand.
CGATTTTACCCGCTCAGCGTAAAGAAGCCCAGTTCAGGTATATCTACGCCATTTACGTGCAACTTTATTTAAATAGAGCAGGGATTAGACCAGATTATGCAAACTATATCTTTGCTAAACACAAAACGGACAGCGCAATATCTTACTCGCACTATACGCGATTCTATACATTAATTTGACGAGTATGCATCCCTGCAAAAACATGGGGCTTTTCATCCAACATAAGGGATAGCCGATCGCGCTTCACCCCGCGGCAAGCGACTGCGAGTTCGCAGTATGGAACTTTACCGTCGGCTTCTGCATGAACGCTGCCGACGCCCTTTCGCTCCTGCGCGCCCAAGCAGCCGAGAACGCTAACGGCGCCACTGCCAACCTGGCCACCCTCAACAACGGCGCCGCCAGCCTTTTCGCAAAGTACCGTGCTGGCTCGCTGGCTTTGAGGCCTAAGCGAGCTTTGCTATTTGCCAATTTTTGTATGATTTGGGTCAAATCTATCTGCCAATTTTTGTATGATTATGGTCAAATCTATTTGCCAATTTTTGTCATTGAGGGGTTTTAATGCTACGCCGTAAGGTCACTGACAGGCTTTTGAGCTGGAAGAACAAATCCAATAAAGCGTTGCTTGTTACTGGCGCGCGTCAGATTGGCAAGAGCTATGCAATTCGCGCGTTTGGAAAGAGCAACTACGCTTCGTATTATGAGGTCAATCTGCTACTCGATGCCGAGGCAAGAGACGTACTTGTTGGCGCTAAGAACTCCATTGACTTCATCAACCGTGTGGCCCTTCTTGCGGATGCACCGCTTGTTGAAGGAGACACGCTTATCTTCGTCGATGAGATTCAGGAGTATCCGCAGATCGTTACACTTATGAAGGCGCTGGTCGAGGACGGACGCTTTAGCTATGTCTTCTCGGGGTCTATGCTTGGGACTGAGTTTAAGGGGATCTCTTCTTTTCCGGTGGGGTATGTCGAGCACATTGTTATGCGACCGATGGATTTTGAAGAGTTCTGTTGGGCAAACAGCATCAGCGAGAATGTGCTTGCAGACATTCGCAGCTGCCTTGTCGAGAGACGTCCCGTCGAAAACTATATTCATGAGGCGATGCTCAAAAACTTTAGAGCCTATATCGTTTGCGGCGGCATGCCAGAGGTCGTTCAGAACTATATCGATTCGGGCTATTCGCTCGTGAGAACGCGTGAGCTTCAAATTCAGCTAGTCGATCAGTACAAAAGCGATATCTCTAAATATGCATCGACTCGAGCGTTTAACGTTCGCTCCATTTTCGAGCAAATTCCCGTTCAGCTTGAGGCGGAGTCCCATCGCTTTATCGTCTCGTCTCTAGGCGAGGGAGCTCGTCTTCAAAAATACGAGCAGGATTTCCTATGGCTGGTGAACGCAGGCGTTGGATTGATGGTCCCCCAGGTGACGGAGGCCCGGAGTCCTCTTAAGAGGACAGAGAAGGCAGCCGCCTTCAAACTATACGAGTCCGATACAGGAATGCTCGCATCGCGATATCCCGGTAGCACGGCACGCGCTGTATATCTAGATATGAAAACCCCCAACCTCGGCGGTCTCTATGAAAACGTGGTCGCGCAGGAGCTTGTTGCCCTCGGAGCAGATACGTGGTACTACCAAACACGTGAGGTCGGTGAAGTCGACTTTGTAATCGAAGGCGCCCGAGGACATGTTGTCCCAATCGAAGTCAAATCGGGCAAGAAAGTTCGAGCACATGCGGCCCTCGATCGCCTGATGAGTGTGGGCGAGTACAAGATTCCCGAGGCCGTTGTGCTGAGCCACGAAAACCTTAGCGAAGAGGGCAAGATCCTGTACGTTCCAATCTATATGACATTCTGCCTCGATGAGTTTATGGAAAAGGACGACCCCAACAACGATTTCTCATTTGCACCCATATCTCTCTAGATCATCTGAACCAACAACCAAGCCCCCTCCATAACCAAAGTAACGCGTGGTTTCGCGGCCGCGCCGCGAAACAGCGACGGGGACAAAAGGCCCCCACAACCACGTCCCTCATGCAGCCCCACAATCCGAGGACGTAGTCGTAGCAGGATCTGAGGGCTGACCTTCGCGGACATTCCGCAGGACGAAGGAAC
>USCS01000007.1 GCA_900552875.1 uncultured Collinsella sp.
TCCACGGCCTTGACCATATGTTGCTTAAGCTGTTCCGAATCAATCACTGAACATGCCTCCTTGGCATAGAAAAGGGGCGCTGTGCATAGACAGCGCCCCTGTAAAGGCGGCATGCTCCCTACGCCAGCATTAACTGACAGGTTCAAAGGATTAGGCCCCATGCCCTCTCAGCCTTGTGGTTTGCACCGCCGGCACTCCCGCATCGAATCTGTTGTTCCCTATACTAACGCACCTGCCAAAAAGGGACAGGTTTATTTTGACAGGTCGTTACAATAGGTAGGACCGATACGAATGGGGACCTCATGATCAAACTTGTGCTGACCGATATGGACGATACGCTGATTCCGGCCGGGCATGACGGCGCCAGCGACTACGCCATCGAGGGCATTCATGCCATGCAGGCGGCGGGTCTGCACTTTGGCCCGGTTTCGGGTCGCCAGCCGTCCGCGATGGGCTGGATGTTCAAAAATCGTTCCGAGTGTTTTTCGACTGGCGCGTTCTGTAACGGCCAGGTGATGTTTGTCGACGGTGAGGTTGTTGCCTCCCGTGCGAGCGACAACGGTGCCCTCATGCGTCTTGCCGACTATCTTGAGCAAGAGACCGACGATACCTATCTGAAGGTCTATAGCCTGGGCGATGACTTTTGGAATAACGATGCCTATTGTGTGACGAGCGACCCCGAGCGCGTTCGTCGCGCCATGGAGTCGGGCGGCAACGCATGGCTCAAAGGCGAAGAGGCCCCGTGCCGTCCCGTCGTCGATGAAGCGCCGGTGTTCAAGGCGAATATCTGGAGTGCCCGTTCGCGTGAGGAGCTCGCGGAGCTACGCGAGCGCGTTGCCGCTGAGGTGCCGGAACTCTCGCTTGTGTTTCCCAACAACCGAGTGCGCCTGTTTGACATCCTTCCGGCTGGTTGGGACAAGGGCTGCGCTGCGCTGGAGCTGGCGCGCGCTTTGGGCCTGACGCTCGACGAGGTGGCCGTATTTGGCGATTCCGATAACGATCTGCCCATGATCGATGCCGTTCCCAACTCCGTTGCGGTCGCCAATGCCAACGAGGCCGTCACGGCTGCCGCACGCTGGCATATCGGCGCTGCGGCGGACGATGCGGTTGCCGGGGCTCTGCATCAGATTGCCGCCTGTGCCGCGACGGGGGAGATGCCGCCGTTTATGCGTCAGATGGATGCGACGGGTTTCGACGTCACGAACGTCTAGGGAGAAAGCTATGAAGCTTCAGCAGCTCAGGTATGTCGTCAAAGTTGCCGAATGCGGCAGCATCACCGAGGCCTCGCGCCGGCTCTTTGTGTCGCAGCCTTCGATTACCGCATCGATTCGCGATCTCGAAAGCGAGATGGGCGTGCACATCTTTGAGCGCACCAACAAGGGCGTCATTGTGTCCGAGGAAGGCGAGACCTTCTTGGGCTACGCGCGCCAGGTACTCGATCAGGCCGATCTGCTCGAAGGCAAGTACAAGGGCGCGTCCGAGCAGGTGCCGCACTTTAGTGTGAGCTGCCAGCATTATTCCTTTGCCGTCAACGCGTTTGTTGACGTGATCCGTGAGTTCGATGCCGCGCGCTATGACTTTACCCTGCGCGAGGAGCAGACTCACGAGATTATCGAGGACGTCGCGCATATGAAAAGCGAACTGGGCATCCTATATCTGTCCGAGCACAACCGCGAGGTCATCGAGCGCATGCTGGTGGCCAACGAGCTCGTATTCGAAGGACTCTTCTGCGCTACGCCGCATGTCTTTGTGTGCTCCGACCATCCGCTGGCGGGTCGCTCGAGTGTGACGCTCGAGGACTTGGAAGACTACCCGTTCCTGTCCTATGAGCAGGGCAGCTACAACTCGTTTTACTATTCCGAGGAGCTGACCTCGACCTTTGAGCGCCGCAAGAATATCCGCGTGCGCGACCGTGCGACGCTGTTCAACCTAGCTATGGGCCTTAACGGTTACACGGTGTGTTCGGGCGTGATCAGCCATGAACTTAACGGCCCCGGTATTATCTCGATTCCGCTCGATGTAGACGAGTACATGGAGATTGGCATCATCACGCGCAAGAACACGACACTTACGCGCTACGGGCAGGCCTATATCGACGCGATTCGTCAGCATATCTAGGCTGCTGTGCTCCGCACGGTTCAAGTCTCTTTATGACAGTCCAGACTGATATAGGAAGCATCTATATCAAACTGTTATAAACGTATATTTTACGATGGCCATATGAACGCTCATACTCTGTCCCAGTAAAGCAACCAATGCAAAGGGAGATATCTATGAGCACTTCGATTCAACCGAACGCGCCGTTTCGCGCCGATATCGTCGGCAGCTTTCTTCGTCCGCAGGCTGTAAAGGACGCCCGTGCTGCCTATGCGGCAGGCACGCTTGATGCCGGGGGGCTTAAGGCCGTCGAGGACGATGCCATTCGCGATTTGGTGGCCAAGCAGAAGGCCGCCGGCCTGCAGGTGATTACCGATGGCGAGTTCCGCCGCAGCTACTGGCACCTCGATTTTATGTGGGGACTCAACGGCATTGAGCGCCGCGCCTCGCGCACGGGCTACATGTTCCACGATGAGGAGACTACCGCCGACACCGCCGTGGTAACCGGTCCCATTAGCGGCGAGAACCATCCGTTCGTCGAGCACTTTAAGTTTGTCAAGGCGCTTGAGGGGGAGGGCCAGATCGCGCGGCAAACCATTCCGGCGCCGATCCAGACGTTCTCCGAAGTCACGCTCGACCGCTGCGACGGCCAGCAGGAGAGTCTACGCGCCATCTACAAGACCGACGAAGAGCTCGCCGATGCCATTGCCGCAGCATACCGCACCGTGATTGCCGACCTGTATGCCGCGGGCTGCCGCAACATCCAATTTGATGACTGCACCTGGGGCATCTATTGCGATACCGACTTTGTGTCCAAGACCGGCATGAGCCCGGTTGACCTGCAAAAGGTGTCCGAGCTAGGCGTGGCGCTCAATAATGCCGCCATCGCGGGCAAGCCCGACGATCTGGTTATCAACACGCACGTGTGCCGCGGCAACTATCACTCCACGTATGCCTTCGAGGGTGGTTATGATCCCATTGCGCCGTACCTGTTCGCACATGAGAACGTCGACGCGTTCTACCTTGAGTTCGATACGCCACGCGCCGGTGGCTTTGAGCCGCTCAAGTACGTTGCTCCCGGCAAGAAGGTCGTGCTGGGCCTGGTGACCACCAAGGCGGCTGAGCTTGAGGACGAGGACGTTATCGTCGAACGTATCCACGAGGCCGCAAAGTATGTGCCGCTCGAGAACCTGTACCTGTCGCCCCAGTGCGGCTTTGCCAGCTGCGAGATTGGCAACAAGCTGACCGAGGACGAGCAGTGGGCAAAGATCGCGCTGGTCAAGCGCATCGCCGAGCGCGTTTGGAAGTAACGCTACCGCTTGTAGGTGACGGCGCGTGCGAGACATGGCGTATCACGTACAATGGTTCGGATCGTATCGTTCGGGCAGGTTATCCGATATGCCTGATCGCCCTTCCATCATGAAAGGACTTCCATGTCCCAATCCTCGACGCCCGCCGTCACCGATGCCATCTACGATGCATCATCGCTCGGCCGCCCGCGCATGTTCGTGTTGGGTTTGCAACACATGTTTGCGATGTTCGGAGCCACGGTGCTCGTGCCCGTACTCACCGGCCTTTCCGTTTCGGCGACGCTTCTGTTCGCCGGCATCGGCACGCTGCTGTTTCATTTTCTATCGCGCGGTAAGGTGCTCGCGTTTCTGGGCTCGTCGTTTGCCTTTATCGCGGGTTATGCCGCCATTGCACCCAACGGCGAAGCCGAGCTTTTGCCTTACGCTTGCCTGGGCGTTGCCTGCGCCGGCCTGCTCTATCCGGTGCTGGCGGCGCTGTTCCGCGCATTTGGCGCCAAGCGTGTCATGCGCTTCTTTCCGCCGGTGGTGACCGGTCCCATCGTCATTTCCATCGGCCTGATCCTGGCGAGCTCTGCCATTGCCAACTGCCAGACCAACTGGCTTGTCGCCGTTATCGCTGTGGCCGTGATCGTCATCTGCAACATCTGGGGCCGCGGCATGGTCAAGATCGTGCCGATTCTGCTGGGCGTTGTGGTGAGCTATGCCGTTGCGACTGCGCTGGGCGAGGTCGATTTTTCGGGCGTCGCAGCCGCTCCCTGGGTTGGCTTGCCCGTCGTGTGGGACAACACCGTGTTTGCGCTCTTTGGGCCGCAGTTCGATAGCGGCCTCGCCGCGACGGCCATCATTACCATCATGCCGTTGGCCTTTGCGACCATGATCGAGCATATCGGTGACATCTCTGCTATCGGTTCGACTTGCGAGCGCAACTACATTGCCGATCCCGGTCTGCATCGCACGCTGCTCGGCGATGGTCTTGCCACGATTCTGGCTTCGCTCTTTGGCGCTCCGGCCAACACCACGTATGGTGAGAACACCGGCGTGCTTGCCCTGACGCGTGTGTTTGACCCGCGCGTGATTCGCATTGCCGCGTGCTGCGCTATCGTGCTTTCGTTCTGCCCCAAGTTCGCTGCCGTGATTGCCGCCATGCCGGCGTGCGTAATCGGCGGCGTGTCGCTTGTGCTCTACGGCATGATCAGTGCCGTGGGCGTTCGCAATCTTATCGAAAACCAGGTCGATTTCCAGAACAACCGCAATGTACTGGTGGCGGCTCTGGTGCTCGTGCTTTCGCTCGGTATTGCGTATAGCACCGCCGGCGCCATCGTGTTGGAGCTGGGCGGCGTGACGATTTCGCTTTCGGGCCTTGCCGTGGGCTCGCTGGTGGGCATTGTGCTCAACGCCATCCTGCCAGGTAATGACTTTGAGTTCGATACTTCCGAGCTTGAGGAGACTGCTGAATAGTAGCTGCGTTCAGCCAAATTAAAAATGGCGTCTATGCGTATGTACGCGTGGGCGCCATTTTTAATGCGTCAGTATCCAGTGGATGCCGCGCGCCATGCGCAGGTCAGTTTGGGCAAAGTGATTGCCGGGGTTGAGCTCCAACGTTGTTGGAACGTCACGCTCGATAAACAGCTCTTCCATCGCGCGCGTATCGTCGAGCACGTGCCGCATCATGCGGTTGGGCGTCTTGGTTTCCTTTTTGCCGAGTGACAGATAGACGGCCTGTGGGTTGCCGGCAAAAGGGGCCGTGCTGGCGCGATCGACAAAGTCGGGAAACCACAACGACCCCGATGCGCTTGCGGCGCGGCTAAAGGCGTCGGTTTGCCAGAGGGACCAGAGCGCGAAGAGGCCCGCGAGCGAGTAGCCGGCAATGCCGCGCCAGGTGGGCGGCTGAGGAAGCGACGACTCGGCCTCTGGGATTATCCAGTTCAACAGCTCATCGAGAAATCCGGATGCCTGACCGCCAAAGGGCTCGGCATCGCGCACGGTTCCGTCGCATCCCCAGGGGCTCAGCTCGCGATTCCAGTTGAGGCTGCCAATGCCGACAAGCGTGAAGGGCGGGCAGTTGAGCTCTCGGCAGCGTTCATAAACCTCCGTGCCATCGCCCATGACCACGGGAAGATAGATGACTGGTGCGCTTTCGGCATGCTGTGCATGAACGGTTATCTGCTTTTGATGCGCTTCCATGACGGGCTTCTCTCGGCGTTGTGATATCGACGGCCCCCATTGTCGCACGCCGGCTTATGCAGGTTGGGCTAGACCAAAGACAATCTCGTGCATACCCTGCGGACGCATATGGAAAACGCCACCGCCGGAGGGGAGCTCGGCGGTGGCGTTGTTAAACGGTGCTGGGACTCGGGGCCTTCGCGGGAGCTGCCATGTGCGCAGAGGCGTCTAAGAGCGCTTGCGGCTCGCCATGGTGCCTGCGGCGATAGCGGCTGTTCCCGCAAGGACGGTTGCCACGATGGCCGCACCCGAGGTGTCGCCGGTTGCCGCGAGCACGCCGGTAGTCTTGGCTTTCGTGATTGAAGCCGCAACGGCCTTGGTCGGCTTTGAGCCCTCAGGCTTGGGGTTCTGCTTGGACTCCGCGGGCTTGCTTTCTGCGGGCTTGGTCTCGTCGGGCTTGGGGTCTTCCGGCTTGGCTACCTCGGGAGGTGCGATGACCATGCTCTTGGCGACAGCTTCGTTATAGGGGGAGTCGATCACAGCGTCGCCCGTGCCGATGGTTTGACCCGCCTCGTAGACGATGCCGTCGCTGAGTTCTTCCTTGTTGCGATAGTCAATGACCTTGCCGCCTTCAGGCGTCTGGATGGTGGCTCCTTCGATTTCGATGGTGCCAATCGCCTTACCATCCGCGCTCATGGCAAGGGCGAAGATTGCCGCCGTGTCTCCCTCGGCCGTGACCTTGCTGCGGAGAATCGAAATGGTTGCGGGCGTGATGCCCTCCTTGGTCTGAGCAAAGATGCCGATGTTCATGCCTCGGGGCTGAGGGTTAGTTTCGCCATCCTGGCCTGCACTGTAGTGGCCGGGGCCGTCGCCGCCGGTCTCGGCATAGCGGGCTATGGCCTTGACAACGGAGTCGCTGATGTAGATATGGCCACCCGCTTCGCCGGAGTAGAAATTACTGGTGGAGATTGCAACCGAGAACCTGCCTTCTGCGAGCGCATCCACAGTCGAGCCGTTCTTGATGACGATGTCGTCCTCATCGGTGAAGAGTGCGCTGACTTCCCCGCCATCTGAGCTTGCGCGGGCCGTCACGGTCGCGCCATCGAGCGTGATGCCCTTGTAGACATAGATGCCATACCCAACGCCACTTGCGTTGAGGGAAGCGTTCGTGACCGTGAGGCTGTTTTTACCGTCGATGGCGGCGTCTTCCTCGGAACTTGCCTTGACCTGGCTGCCATCCGAGATCTCGATGTTGCCGTCGGCCCAAATCGCATTGTCTTTGATAGAGCTTGCCTCTACCTTGCCGCCGCCCTTTATGATGAGGTTCTCGTTAGCATCGATACCCTGATCCTCGGTGGCCTTGGCGGTGACGGTTCCGCTGTTGTCGATCGTGATGTTGCCGTCGGCCCTGATGCCATCCGAATCGCCCGTGGCGTTAACGTTTCCCGAGCCCTTGATGGTGACATCGCCCCCGGCATCGATGGCATCGTGCTCGGTGCTCGTGGCGTTGACAGTGCCAGCGCCGTCGATGTTGATGTTGTCGACGGAAGTGATGGCGTCACGAGAAGATGCCACGTTGAGCGTGCTGGACGCGTCGCCCTGAATATTAAGCTCGGCGTTCTTGTTCGCGCCATCCTTAACCTTGATGCCGCGGCCGTCGTCGTTAGTGACGGTGTTGTTGCCCTCGTAGCTCACGTTGAGCTTGCCCGCTGCCTCGATCGCACCGCCGTTGTAGCCGTTGAGCTTCATATCATCGGCGCCGTCCCATGACCAGGTGCCGGCGGCGTCTCACGCGGCGCCAGCTGCTGTGCGCGAGTCCTATGCGACGGCGAACGTCGGGCTCGACAAAATGGGCTCCAGAGGTTTTGTCATTGCGCTTGGGGGTCGTGAACAAGGCGGCCATGGCTACTCCCATCCTCATAGGGCCTATGCGATTACGCCCGGCATATCTGCAGGATGTAGCCGGCGGTAGTGCCGTTTGGAGGGCAAAATGTCCAAAACTCGGGAAGCAATACATCGCGCGTCCGTGCGTTGCCTGGCTTTAAAAGAAAAGCGCGGAGCCGCTTGGTGCGACTCTGCGCCTTATGGTTTTGCTTTGGCAGGCTGTGCCGTTACGCCACGAAGAAGTAGACGAGGAAGGCAAGGGCTGCGATCCACATGAGCGGCTTGATCTTGGAGGCCTCGCCCTTAAAGAGCGCGACGATCACGTAGGCGATAAAGCCCAGGCCAATGCCGGCAGAGATGGAGTAAGTGAAGGGCACGCCGGCGACAATCATGAACGCCGGGAAACCCTGCGACACGTCGGACCAGTCGATCTCGGAGGCCTCGCTCATCATGAGGTAGCCGACGTAGACCAGAGCACCGCAGGTGGCGGCGCTGGAAACGATGGTGACGATGGGGGAGAAGAACGCGGCGAGAATGAACAGCACGCCGGTGGTGACGGAGGTGAGGCCCGTGCGGCCACCGTCGGCAGCGCCAGAGGTGGACTCGACGAAGGTGGTGATGGAGGAGACGCCCATAAAGCCACCGGCGGCAGCGGCCACGGAGTCGACGACCAGGATGGGACGGATGTCCTCGACATTGCCGTCCTCGGTCAAGAACTCGCCCTGCTTGGCGACGGCCATCGCGGTGCCCATGGTGTCGAAGAAGTCACTCATGAGCAGCGAGAAGGCCACGACGAGCAGCATCGGGTCGGTCAGGACCTTCACGATGGCCATGTTGCCATCGGCGGTGCTGGCAAACGGGGCGCCAAAGGTCGAGAAGTCGAGCGGGGCGATAAGGCCCGCGGGCGCATGGGTGACGCCCAGCGGGATACCGGCGATAACGGCGACGATGATGCCGATGAGCAACGAGCCCGGCACGTTGCGGGAAGCCAAGGCGACCGTCACGACGATGGAGATGATGCCGACGATAAAGGTGGGGGAGGTGATGTCGCCCAGGCCGACGAGCGTACCGGCGCCAGCGGTGATGATGCCGGCGTCGCACAGGCCGATCATGGCGATAAACAGGCCCAGACCTACCGAGATGGCGTGGCGCAGGACCACGGGGATGGCATCCATGATGGCCTCGCGCAGGCCGCAAAGGACGAGCAGCAAGATGACGATACCCTCGAGGAAGATAACGCTCATGGCCACGTGCCAGTCGCCGCCGCACATGGTGGTGGCGATGCCCGCGATCATGGCGTTGATGCCCAGACCCGACGCACAGGCGAGCGGGCGGTTGGCGAAGATGCCCATGCAGATGGTCATGATGCCGGCGCCCAGGCAGGTGGCGCAGGCGAGCGCTCCCGCATCGATGCCAGCGCCCGAGAGCACAGCGGGGTTGACGGCGATGATGTAGGCCATCGCCAGGAATGTTGTCAGTCCAGCGCGGAGTTCGGTCCCGATTGTGGACTTGCGCTCGCTGACGTGAAATAGTTCGTCCATGCATACCCTTTCCTTGTTCGGCCCCGAGTTTAGGCCGATTGACACGAACTCACTCACTATAGCCCCTTTACGACGCTGTTGTTCCTCGCATGTTGATGTTCGGCGCTTTGTGGCAGACGGACGGTATTTTTCGCATGAAAATGTGCGGGTTCCGTATACTTAAGCGGTTACAACGACCCCTATGGAGGAACGTATGATTAAAGAGCTTTGCCACGACGAGGCTATCCTGTCCCAGCGTTGCGAGGTTGCGACCGTCGAGGACGAGTCGGTTGCTCAGGACCTGATTGATACCATCAAGTCGCTCGACGATGCCGGCTGCCTTGCCGCTAACCAGATTGGCGTTACCAAGAAGGTTTGCGTCTACCTGGACGATGCCGGCGAGCCCCACGTGCTCTACAACCCCCGTCTGGTGTTTGGCCTGGGCGCCAGTAAGATGGAGGAGAGCTGCCTGACGCACGAGGAGGTCACCAAGTCCACGCGCTATATCAAGTGCAAGGTGGCCTTTGACCAGATCGTCGACGGCAAGATGAAGGAGTGCCGCCGCGACTACGCGGGCTTTGAGGCACAGATGATCCAGCATATGATCGATCACTGTTTTGGCAAGCTTGTCTAGGGCGACCACAGCACCGCACTTCGTCGTTTTTGGTCCGGGCGTGACATTGTTGTCATGTCCGGGCTTTTGTGTTTAGCGCCTTTTTGTTTGGAGACAATAACCTTAGCAAGAACGTAAGGCTAGGAGGCGCTATGTGCACGAGTATTCGATTTACCGATAATTCTGGCCACATGTATCTGGGCCGCAACCTCGACTGGAGCTTTGACTACGGCCAACAGGTTCGCGTGATGCCGCGCGGGTTTCACATTCCGTATTCGTTTATCGACGACGCGACAGCGGCACACGCGGTGATCGGTATGTGCATCGATTACAAGAACTATCCCATGTTTTTCGATTGCGGTAACGATGCGGGCCTCGCCGTGGCGGGTCTCAATTTCCCGGGTTATGCCGAGTATGCCGAGGACCCTGTCGACGGCAAGACCAATATCGCAGCCTATGAGTTTCCCCTGTGGGTGGCAGCGACGTTCTCGACGGTCGACGAGGTCGAGGCCGCGCTGCGCGATACGGTGATTGTTGCTAAATCTGCTGGAGAGGGGCTGGGCGTGTCGCTGCTCCATTGGATTATCGGCGACAGCCAGCGTAGCATCGTGGTCGAGATGATGGCTGACGGCCTGCATGTATACGACGATCCGGTCGACACCCTTGCCAACCAGCCGACCTTCCCGTGGCACATGGAAAACCTGCGCACCTATATCACCGCCACAAGCGATTTTCCGCAGACGGCGACATGGCGTGGCGCCGAGCTCAAGCCCTATGGCGCGGGTGCCGGCATGCGCGGTATTCCGGGTGACTGCTATTCGCCGAGCCGTTTTGTAAAGGCGGCGTACCTCAATGCCAATTACCCGCAAAAGGAGAGCGAGACCGAAAACGTCGTCCGCATGTTCCGTTCACTCGAGGGCGTGGTGATGATTGAGGGGGCGTCCAGGATGGGCGATGGCAAGTTCGAGAAGACTATTTATACCGGATGCTTTAGCGCGCGCACGGGCAATTATTACTATGCGATGTATGGGGATCCGTCGATTCGTTACGTGAGCCTGATGGATGCCGAGGGCACGAGCCCCGATAGGCTCGTGGTTCCCGAGCCGCGTCGTTCGTAGCCGTTAGCTTTACTGCAATGCAAAGCGGCCCTGCATCTCTCGTGAGGTGTAGGGCCGCTGTCGTTGATTTGTGACGTCGCTAGAAGTTGGCGTCGTTGAGTTGTTCGCTCTCGAGGCCGTCGAGCTGTTGCTGTTCGGGCGTATCGGCGACGCTCTCGAGCAACTCAGTGGGGTCGACGTTCATGTCCCTACCGGCCTCGTTGCCGTTGACCAGGTCGTCCGAGAAGATGTCGACTTCCATTTCCTCGGCTTCCTCGATCTGGACTTCGAGTGGCACCTGGGTGCGTACAAGCTTGACTGCCGGACGCATGCGGGCAAAGAGGGGCACGTACTCGATGATGATGGCCGAGTTCTCTAGACCGTACCAGCGTGCCGGGCTTCCGCAGGCGCGGCGGACGGCGTACTTGATGGCCATGACGCGGTGGTCATTGCGGTTGATGTCCGTCTCGGGGGCGAGCATCTTGCGCAGCATACAAAAACGGAAGTCGCCCACGTTACCGTGCGTTTCGTAGATGGAGTAGGTGTGGTGCTGCGGCGGCAGCTCGCCCGAGGCCATCAAGTCGCCAACGATTTGGCGCAGGTAGGCATTAACGCGCTGGTTGACCTTAAAGCCCAAGTCCAGGCGCACGCGGAACAAAAAGTCCGTGCCAAAGGTCTCGACGGAATACTCGTGCGTATAGGGTTCGTCGGTAACGTGCACGTTGATGAACCAGTATGCCTTGGCGCGCTTGGGGTGCTTGTCCAGGATGGAATAGAGCACGTCGCGGTCGAGTGTGAGCGGGTCGGGGCTGTTGGTGAGAAATACCAGATTGTCGGCGAGCACGGGATAGGTCTCGTCATTGCGCAGGCGATTGAGCTGGTCGATGTACTTGGAGACGGGCAGCAGAATCGTCTGCGTGCGCTCGATGGCGGTGCCGCGGCGCCACACATACATAAGGCCAAACAGCAGCGAGGCCAAGAAGATCATGACGTAACCGCCGTCAAAGAACATGGTGAGGCACGAGGCAAAGAAGCAGAGCTCGATGGCGCCAAAAAGCAGGGCGAAGACACAGGCGCCCAGCTTGTGCTTGAGAATGCCGGCGATATAGCTCGTCAAAAGCGTCGTGGTCATGAGCATGGTCACGGTGATGGCGAGGCCATAGGCGCTTTCCATGCGCTCGGAGTTCTGGAACAGCAGCACAATGAAGATGCAGCCGACCCACATGATGTTGTTGACGAGCGGAATATAGAGCTGACCCTTGGTGTCGCTGGGGTAGTGGATGCGCAGATGCGGCATAAGGTTGAGGCGCGTTGCCTCGGATACCAGCGAGAACGAGCCGGTGATGAGCGCCTGCGAGGCGATGATGGCCGCTACGGCCGAAAGCACGATGGCAAAGGGGCGAAGGGGCTCGGGGAGCATCATATAGAACGGGTTGACGATATCCATCGCAAGCATCTGGGGGTTGGAGTTATTGGCGAGCAGCCAAGCTCCCTGACCCAGATAGTTGAGGATAAGGGCCGCCTTAACAAACGGCCAAGATGCATAGATGTTTGCCTTGCCCACGTGACCCATGTCCGAATAGAGCGCCTCGGCACCGGTTGTCGACAGAAAAACGAAGCCGAGCACCATGATGCCCGAGTGGTTGATGGGCGAGAACAGGAACATGATGCCGCGAATGGGGTTGAGCGCGCGCAAGATGGACAGGTTGCCGAGCATATTGAACAGACCGGCGCCTGCCAGGAACAGGAACCACAGCGTCATGAGCGGGCCGAAGAGCTTGCCGATTGACGAGGTGCCGGCGCGCTGCATGGCAAATAGGCCGCAGATAATGATGATGGTGATGATGATGACGTTGGTCTGGCCGTCGCCCAGCAGCGCATGGCCCCATTCGATGGTGCGTAGACCCTCGATGGCTGTGGTGACCGTGACGGCGGGGGTGAGGATGCCGTCGGCGAGCAGCGCCGCGCCGCCGATCATGGCGGGAAGGATCAGCCACGGTGCCACCTTGCGTACGAGGCTGAACAGGGCGAAGATGCCGCCCTCGTTATGGTTATCGGCCTTCATGGCGATCAGCACGTACTTGACCGTGGTCACGAGCGTCATGGTCCAGATAACGAGTGAAAGCGCGCCCAGGATCATGTCCTCGCTGACGGTTCCGATGCCGCCGTTGTTGGCGACGATCGATTTCATGGTGTACATGGGGCTCGTGCCGATGTCGCCGTAGACGACGCCGAGCGTTACGAGCAACATGCCAGCGGAGAGGGGGATGGCGCCATGCCCGCCCTGCACATGCTGGTCTTGGAGGCTTGCCTCCAGCTTGTTGTGTGCCACGTGGACTCCCTTAGACATCTGGCCTCTGCAAAGAGCAGCAGACCTTTATGCCATCTTTATACATATAAGAGCAGTTTGGCACATTGGGGTGTTTTAGACAATAATCCCCATCTGGGGAGCAGTTGTTTGCGCAGATAGCATTTCAAAGCAGGAGCACTTCCGGCTGTGTGGTTTGCTGCAATGTGATAACCGCGGACGCGCCCCTGCTTTGAGCTGAAGAGGGGCTTTTAAGCACGTGCTGCCTCGGCGATGCCGGCCTCGGCGTTTGCGCGTTTGCCGGCGAGTTCGCAAAAAATCGCGCCGCCGATGATGAGTACGGCGCCCATCAGGCGGACCGGTGTTATGGCTTCGCCTAAAAGGACGGCGGAGAACACGACGGCCGAAAGCGGCTCGAGGTAGCCGACGACCGCGACGGTCTGGACGGGCAGCTTGGCGACGGCGCTAAAGTAGAGCAGGCAACCGATGCCGGTGTTGACGACGCCGAGCATGACGACGGCGCGCCAATCAATACTGGCGGCGACGCCGGCGGACAGGAATAAGGGAGCGCCCTGCGTGATGAGCGTAAGGACCAGCGCGGTCACAAAGGCGGCGCTCACCTGGAGCGTGGAGTTCTCGAGGCCTTCGATGTGTGGCGCACCCTTGCTAGCGATGACCATCAGCGCATAGCAAAATGCCGAGGCGATGCCGCAGGCGATACCCGCAATGGGCATATTGCCGCCTAGACCTTGCGCTGCAATGAGAAAAGCACCGCAAGCAACGGCGATAAAGCCGGCGATTTTGCCTCCGGTCAGCTTTTCGCCAAAGATGAGCGGGGAGAGCGCCATGACAATGATGGGGCCGCAGTAGTACAGCAGCGAGGATACGCCGACGCCGATCGTCTGGTAGGCGCGGAACAGAAAAATCCAGCTGGCGCCCAGCGCGGCTCCCGAGAGGAGGAGGGCTGCGGCTTCGCGGGGGCGAGATGGCGCCTGCAACTTATGGCGTTGGGTGATGGCGAGGATGGTGACAAGCGAGAGTGCGCCCAAAAACGTGCGTAGTAGCACGATATCGGAGCTCGGCAGTGCGATGGCAGCGGCGATGATGCCGTTGGAGCCAAACAATAGCAATGCTGCTAAGTACGTAAACAGACCGTTGTTCATGCGCTGACATCCCCTCTATATCCGAGCAACTTCACTATGGGTGAACTGGCTTTAGAAGAAAAGCGAATATAATGCATGGCTGACATGACAAAAGCTCATGCAAGGATGGAGGACTGCCGTGGAAACGAATATTCAAAAGATGCAGGTGCTGCTCGAGACCGTGCGTGCCGGCAGTTTTACGCGCGCCGCCGAGCGCCTGAGCTATTCGCAATCGGGCGTGAGCCGTATGGTGGCCGATCTTGAGGCCGATTGGGGCTTTAAGGTGCTCGACCGCAGTCGCGAGGGCGTGGCTCTTTCTGCTGACGGGCGACAGGTCATGCCGGCTGTCGAGGCGCTCTGCGAGGAATTCGTTCGCTTGCAGCGACGCGTGGATGAGATGCGTGGGCTCATGCGCGGCAAAATCTGCATCGGTACGTTTTCGAGCGTGGCGACCCACGTGCTGCCGCCGGTGATTGCTCGTTTTCGTGCCGATTATCCAGACATTGATTACGAGCTGCTGATGGGCGACTATTCAGAGATTGAACAATGGGTGGCAGAGGGCCGCTGCGATCTGGGCTTTATCCCGCATGAGCCCCGAGAAAATGGCATGACGTCGCGGTCTTTGGTGCGCGACGAGTTGATGGCGGTAGTGCCGGCAGACTCTTTGCTTGCCACTGAAGAGGTCGTCTCTCTTGCCGATTTGGCCAACGAGCAGTTTATTCTGCTGGAACGCGGCACCGATGATGAGATTACGCCGCTGTTTCGTCGGGCGGGGCTGACGGTGCGCTCCAAGCTGTCGACCTGGGATGACTATGCGATTATGGCTATGGTGGAGGATGGCCTGGGCGTGAGCGTTCTTCCTGCGCTCATCTTGCGCCGCTGTCAGTTCGATGTTGCCGTGCGTCCGCTCGAGGGGCATCCCCATCGGCAGATCAATGCGATATATCGCACGGCTGACGTTTCGCTTGCCGCCGCTCGATTCCTTGAATACCTCTAAACGCGTGCACGTCATTGTCCGCTTTGGGCAAATCTCGGAGTTCGGTACGTTTTCTTATGAAATTGAACTTACGAATGAGGTACGGCGCTATACTGCTTGCTAAATTGAACCTTGGTTCAATTCGTGTTCTATAAATTGAACTTTGCCAGCAAGGAGGTTCCTGTGGCCCAAGAGACGTTTAGTAATCGCCTGCGACAGGCTATGTCCGATCGCGACGTTCGCCAGTCGGACGTAATCCGCGCATCGGAGATGCTCGGCAAAAAACTCGGCAAGAGTCAGATGAGCCAATATGTGAGCGGCAAGACGATTCCGCGGCGCGACGTGGCAGAGCTGCTCGCCCGCATCTTGGAGGTCGATGTTACCTGGCTGCTCGCCGGTGACGCCGATCAGGGCGAGGCATCATCGTCCCGCAACGTTTCCAAGCCCGAACCCCATCCCTCAGCTCAAATTCCAAGGAGCACCACCATGCGTACTTTTTCCAAATCCACCAAACTCGAGAACGTCCTGTATGACGTGCGCGGCCCCGTCGTCGACGAGGCTGCCCGTATGGAGGACGAAGGCGAGCGCATCCTCAAGCTCAATATCGGCAACCCGGCGCCCTTCGGTTTCCGCACGCCCGACGAGGTTATCAAGGACATGCGCCAGCAGCTGCCCGACTGCGAAGGCTATTCCAACTCGCGCGGCCTGTTCTCCGCGCGCAAGGCGATTATGCAGTATTCGCAGATCAAGGGTCTGCCCAACGTTCAGATGGAGCATATCTACACAGGCAACGGCGTGTCCGAGCTCATTCAGCTTTCGATGAACGCGCTGCTCGACAATGGCGACGAGATTCTGATCCCCAGCCCCGACTATCCGCTCTGGACGGCGTGCGCAACACTTGCCGGTGGTCATCCCGTGCACTATCTGTGCGATGAGCAGGCGGATTGGTATCCCGACCTGGAGGATATGGAGTCCAAGATCACGAGCGCGACCAAAGCCCTCGTTATCATCAACCCCAACAACCCCACGGGTTCCGTCTATCCGCGCGAGGTGCTCGAGGGCATCGTCGAGGTTGCACGCAGGCATCAGCTGATGATTTTTGCCGATGAGATCTACGACCGCCTGTGCATGGACGGCTACGAGCACGTCTCGATTGCCTCGCTCGCCCCCGACCTGCCCTGCGTTACCTTTAGTGGCCTTTCCAAGTCGCACATGATTGCGGGCTATCGTATAGGCTGGATGGTGCTTTCGGGCAACCAGCGCTGCATGAGCGACTTCATCATGGGTATCAACATGCTCTCCAACATGCGCCTGTGCTCCAACGTGCCGGCTCAGTCAATCGTTCAGACGGCACTCGGTGGTCATCAGTCCGTTAACGACTACATCCGTCCCGGCGGCCGTGTCTACGAGCAGCGCAACTTTGTGTATGAGGCGCTCAGCAAGATCGACGGCATCTCGGTGGTCAAGCCGCGCGCGGCGTTCTACATCTTCCCCAAGATGGATGTGAAGAAGTTCAACATCACCGATGACGAGCAGTTCGCCCTTGACCTGCTGCACGAGAAGAAGATCCTGATCACGCGCGGCGGCGGCTTCAACTGGGCTGAGCCCGACCACTTCCGTATCGTGTACCTGCCGCGCATGGAAGTACTCAAAGAGTCCCTCGAAGACCTGGCCGACTTCTTCGACCATTATCGTCAGTCGTAGGGGACAGAAGCTCCGTACAATAAAAAGCTCCCTGCAGTTGCTTGGCTGCAGGGAGCTTTTTTGTGGACCCGTGGGGCGTGGGACAAAATAATCAGTAGTTCTTGTCCCAGGTTCGAAAGAAGTATCGAGTTTGTTGCCGCAGGCGACCCTGGGACAAAAACTACTGATTATTTTGTCCCACGTGGCGTTCTTGAACTAAATAACAATCCCGTTGCAATGGTCGATTTCGTGTTGGATGATCTCGGCGGTGTAGCCCGAGAAGTTCTTGATACGGTGGACGAAGTTCTCGTCCAGATACTCCACCTTAATGCGGCGATAACGGGTACAGGGGCGCTCTCCAACCAGCGAAAGGCATCCTTCGCTCGTCTGATAGGCATTGACCTGCTCAAGAATTTGAGGGTTGTACATCAGGAGCGCCCTGTTGTCGTCCTTTACGCAGATGATGCGTTTGCGCACGCCAATCATATTGGCGGCGAGGCCCACGCACTCGTGCTCATGCTCATGGAGCGTATCCAGGAGGTCCTGCCCGGTCACGGCGTCATCGGGGCCCGCGTCTTCGGAAGGCAGGCGCAAAAAGAACTCGGATTTCATGATGGGTTTGATCATGGCGGGCTCCTCATGTCTTATGCTTTCGTGGACTTTTAATAATAGCGCGGAAGGAAAGCTGTGCGTCCGCGTTACAATCTTTCGATGTTGGACCATGTTGCCAGATTCGTCGTGTACGGCGTCTGGCGTAAGTCTAGGGCTCATTTTTCGCCCTGGACTGTTCCTCTGGGGCGATGCGACTGTCGTTCCAAGAGGAAGGAAATGCATGGGGAGCAAATCTCAGCAACAAGTTCAAGTAACGCTATCGGCCACTGCGGCGATTCTCGTCGTTATGTATATTGCAGCCTTTGTTGCCGCGTTTAACGAGAACATCATTAACGTGGCGCTGCACGACATTATGGCAGCCTTTTCGGTGAGTGCCACCACGGCACAGTGGCTCGTCTCGGGCTACATGATCGTGACGTCGATTTTTACGGCCATCATGGCCTTCCTGTCCGGCCGTTTCTCGACGCGCAAACTGCTGTTTTTCGCATGCGGATGCATGGTCGCCGGCGAAGTCCTGTGCCTGGTCGCTCCGTCGTTTAGCGTTTTGCTGCCAAGTCGTATTTTGCAGGCTGCGGGATCGGGCATCTTGTTCCCGCTCATGATGAACGTGGTGTTGTCTTGCGCGCCGCGCGAGAAGCTCGGTCTGTATCTGAGCCTGGGCGGTGCCTGCATTACGCTGGGGCCGGCGTTTGGACCTGTGATCAGCGGTCTTATGTGCACGTTGTTTGGCTGGAGGGCGGTGTTCGTAGTGCCGCTGGTGGGCGGCATTGTGGTCGCTGCGGCGGGCGTAAAGCATGTCCAGAATGTCGGAGAGCGCTCGAACACCACGCTTGACATTCTGTCGGTTGTTTTGCTCGCTGCCGGCATTACGGCGTTTGTGTATTCCGTGGGTGAGTTCTCGACCAATCTGATTGCCGGTGTCGTGGCGCTTTTCGCTGCCGTTGTGCTGCTCGGCCTGTTTGCGGCCCGTCAGCTCAAGCTCGAGCATCCGGTGCTTAACGTGCGTCCCATGGCGAGCGTTCGCTTTTGGCCTGCGTGCCTGCTTGTGGTGGTGTCGATGATGACGACGTTCTCGATGAGTGTTTTGTTGCCACTCTATTTTGAAGGTGCCTACGGCATGACCGCACTTGTTGCGGGCCTGCTCATTTTGCCGGCGATTGCCTGCAACGCCGTGACCTCGATTGTGGGCGGACGCGTGATGGACGCCCGTGGCACATGGCCGCTGCTGCCGGTCGGCTTTGCCCTGATTGCCGTGGGGCAGACTGCAATCTCGATGACGGCGGCAAGCATGAACATCGGCGTCGTCGTGGCGCTGACCGTTGTGGTGTATGCCGGAGTCGGCCTGGTGCTGAGCCCCTCGCAGACGGCCGGCTTGGAGACGCTTCCTGCCGCTGAGCATCCTCACGGAACGGCATTGCTCAACACGTGGAACATGATTGCCGCATCGTTTGGCCCGTCGCTGTTTATCGGTCTGCTTTCGAGTTCTGCGGTGGCTGCTGGCGCCGCGGGCGTTGCGTCGGACGTTGCCCAGGCGATAGGATTTGCAGCCGCCGTGCGCGTGGCGGCCGTGATTGCCGTTGTCGGGTTCGCGGTGTCGCTGGTGTACGCTCGCCGCGAGTCGCACATGTCGCATTAATGTGTGCACATAGATTCTGCAGTTAGATTGGGTGACGACACCATAAACTAATGGACGTTTTGCCGAGAGGCATGAATGTTTAAAGCGCAAAGAGTGCGCGACGGGCCCCGCGAATGGGGCGATGATGCCCGAGAGGGCCAAGAAGGAGTCTCATGTCTGAGAACGAAGAGATCATGAACGAGACCGAGAACGAGACCATGGCTGCCGAGGTTGAGGCAGTCGAGACTGTGGAGACCGAAGCTGCCGAGGTTGAGGCTGCTGACGAGGTTTCCGCCGAGGAGGCCGAGGTTGTCGAGGCCGCCGCTGATTACGATGACGAAGAGCTGATGGACAAGATGCAGAAGGCCGCCCGCCTGCTGCGCAGCCGTCGCTTTGCTATTTCCAAGGAGGAGGAGGCCAAGGCCGAGCGCATGGCGAACATCGAGCGCGCCATCAAGCTTCTTGACCTCAAGCCCAAGATGGAGCAGAAGGAAATGTCCGACCTGCTGGGCATGCGCCTTCGTGAGCTCGATGGCCTGATGGCCGAGGCCGAGGCTGCCGATCTGGTCGGCCGCATCGACGACGCCGAGGGCGATATGCGCAAGATCGTTGTCTTCGCTGCCGAGGATGCCGCTGAGGGCCTGGTCGAGCTTGCCAACAAGAAGGAGAAGCTCCTGCCCGAGCTTTCTTACGAGGAGGCCACCGAGCTCATGGCTGCCCTCGATAAGGTTATCGCCCCGCTCGTCGCCATGGGCCTGGACGAGGACCGCGGTCCTCGCGGCGGTCGTGACGATCGTGGTGGCCGTGGCGGCGACC
>USCS01000008.1 GCA_900552875.1 uncultured Collinsella sp.
TATATGGGACAGAGCCCGTTTCTATTTAGGTGGCGCGCCATCAGGTTAGCGCCCATCCCGTTTTTGGTTTGTCTCGTCCTCCAGTTTGTCTAAATCTGTAACACCAAGACCGATATTTGGCATCTAACTGTTACAGATTGAGATGAAACTTAGGGTGTTTTAGGAATATCTTGATCTGTAACATGTAGAAGCGGAATAGGCCTCTTGCTGTTACAGATCGAGACAAGGGCGGGTGCGGACCTGGATGTTCTGCTCGAGCGTGGATTTCTGGACACGCGAGCGAAGAAAATCTTCCGACCGGAGAACGAGCGTGGATAATTAACTTGGATAGGGAGCTAAGGTAAACACCGATTGTCTATCGAAGGCTTTAGAAACGACGACCCCGATTTCATTGTGGAATCGGGGTCGTTTGTGCCTGAGGAATCCGAATGGATTAATCGAGCTCCTAAGGGACTTCTTGGGTTCTTGCTAATGGTCTGCCGAGGATGTCCCCAATGCAAGCAGCGGGCATCTACTCAATATAGTTGGGATTCTTCTTGATGATCACGCGTGCAGCGATGAACGAGACGACGATGGCGATGACGGCGACAACGCACGCCAGTACGAAGTTGCCCATGGATCCATCGGGAGCGATAAAGATCAGCGCAGAAAGAAGACCGGGGCATGCTCCCGCAACATACTCCTTCAGGACGAAGATACCTGCAGGGAGTCCCGCGCAGAGGGCGCCGATTGCCGTGCCGACAAGCAGGCGGGGACGCTCGATGAGGCAGCCGTAAAATGCGGGCTCAGTTACGCCACAGAGTGCGGTGACGGCAACCGTGGTGACCATACCTCTCTTCTCCTTGTTGCCTTTCATTGCAGTTGCCAAGGCGAGACTCGTGCCGCCAATGCAGAGGTTTGAGATGAAGCCAAAGATGATGGGCGCCCAGCCGAGCTGCGCCAAGCTCGTAACTTCGATCGCGATGTAGGCCTTATCAAGACCGAGCATGACAAAATAGGGGTTAAGGGCTGCAAGGATTGGAGTAGCGATAAATGCCACGTTATCCATGAGCCACGTGGCGGCATCACTCAGCGCGTAGCCCATCATGCTGCCGGCGGGGCCGAGGATAATCAGCTCAACAGGCACGACGATGAACATGGTGAGCAGCGGCTTCAAGAACAGTTTGGTAATGTCGGGGATGATTTTCTGAAGACCGCGATCAACAAAGTACATGAACACAACGCCCAGTACGATTGGCACCACCGTGCTCGAGTAGTCATTCGTCGGGATGGGGATGCCAAGAAAGTCGAGACCCTCAGCACCGCTAATAGACGAGCTAATCATGATTGCGCCCAGCAGTGCGCCCATGATAGGCTGCATCTTCATGACGGCGGCGAGCTGATAGCCGAGGTAAACGGGCAGGAAGCTAAATGAGGCGCTGAAGATCGCCAGCAGAACCTGGGCGGTTCCGCTATCGGTGCTCAATCCACAATAATTGACCAGGAGATTCTTGATCGAAAGAATGAGTCCGCCAACGATGAGCGCCGGGACGATGGGCATGAATACCTGTGCAGAGACGTTCCCGAATTTCTCAATCAAGCCCATGGCGGTGTTACCGCTTTTAATGCCTTCTGCAAGGTCTTTGGCGGTTTGGGCATCGTCGGCAACCGTGCCACCGCCGACTTCGATTCCCGCGAAGTCGAGGAAGTCGTTGTAAGCCTCGGTGACGTTGGGGCCGATGATCACCTGAAGCTGGCCACCGCTGACTACTGCCCCGAGCGCCTGGTCGGCCGATTTGGCGAGCTGGAGATCGATGATCGAGGTGTCTCGTGCGTCGATGCGAAGGCGCGTCGCACAATGAGTTACCGATGTAATGTTCTCTTTGCCGCCAACAGCCTTTAGGACTGTTTCGGACATTGCCTGATATTTCATCTCTTTCTCCTAACCTTCCTGCTCCTGATACTTCGAGATAAGGTCTCGGTACCAATACCAGCTCTTTTTGGGGGTGCGCTCCAGATTGTTCTCGAAGTCGATATGGACAAGTCCGTATCGTTTTTCGTAGCCGTTGATCCAGCTATACAGATCCATCGTCGACCAGAGGTAGTAGCCCTCAACGCGCGCGCCGTCGCGCTTAGCCCTCATCATGTGCTCGATGAACTGGCCCAGAAGCTCGATGCGGTCATCATCGTGGATCATTCCGTCTGCGTCTGGTTGCTCATAGGCGCCATGTCCGTTTTCCGTAATAAAGATGCGGGGCGCGTCATAGCGCTCGTGGACATCCATGATGGTTGAATACATGCAACTTGGGAGTATTTCGCGGCCCCATTTATTGCGGGGAACATTGCTGTCGCGGGCGCTTTCAAACAAGGGCGCAATGCATTTTCCTTCGACCTTTTTGCTCGAACCGCCCTTATTGTTCGCCGAAACGGCAAGCTCTCCACCGTGCCAGTCGGTTACATACTCTCGGCAATACACGTTGAGTCCAATAAAATCGACTTTACCGTCGCTGAATTCTTCTACGTCATTTGGGGATCGATAGAGCGAGACGCCAAGTTTTTCAAGGATTTCGTCCATTTCTGGCGGCAGTTGACCCTGAAGCGCTGGTGCCAGAATCATGCGATTGGCGAAAAAGTCTGCGTATCGAAATACGTCATCGGGGTGCTCGGTTGCCGGGTCGAGTTCGACAACGCCGCCATCGTGGACGGCGCCGATGATGCCGTCGTAGCCCATTTGACGATATGCTCGGACTGCGAGTGCGCTTGCGCGCATCAGGTTGTACTGAAACTGCATGTACGACTGAACATCGAGCGATCGATTGGGGGGATAGTTGCCCAACATGTTTACGCAGTAGCTGTAGAAATGCGGCTCGTTAACGGTAGCCCAGATTTTGACGCGGTCTCCAAAGCGCTCAAAGCAAATCTTGGCGTATTTGCAGAACCACTCTGCCATGTCGTTGTTCAGCCATCCGCCTTTGCAAGCAAGCGTGAATGGCAGATCGTAATGGAACAGCGTAACGTTGGGCTCTATGCCATTTTCGAGGCAGCAATCAATGACCCGATTATAAAAATCGATACCCTCTTCATTCATTTTGCCGATACCGGTGGGGATGATTCGACTCCATGAAAGAGAGAAGCGATAGGTGTTTTGTCCGCCTTCTTTCATCATGCGGATATCTTCTTCATAGCGATGGTAGAAGTCGCAAGATACATCACCGTCAACATGGTTGATGTTCTTATTGCTTGTGTGGCTAAAGAAATCCCACTCACCAAGGCCTTTGCCGTCTTCGTTCCAGGCACCCTCGCACTGATAAGACGCCGTGGCGGAACCCCAGAGAAACGGCATGTTGTTCACGTTGCCCATGAATCCCCTTTCCATCATTCAACACGGTGGATACGTGTGGCGGAATTATGATTAAGATGACGTCAACTGATTTGAATCATAGGAGAACGACCAAAGCTGTTTGATTCAATAAATGAATCATGATTTCGAGGAGAGCGGAAAGAGGGATCACGTGAATATCAATGACTTCGATGTGCTCAATCGCATTAGCTCCATCATCAACAGCGAGTTTGGGTCAAACGATGCCGCCATCGCTCGATATCTCATCGCTCACATTAGGCGTTCGAGCGAAATCAATGTTGCCGCAATAACCCGCGATGCATTCGTGACCCGTTCCGCTGTTCGTCGTTTCTGCAATCGATTGGGCTACCAGTCTCTTAGCGATTTGAAAGAATCATTTACTCAGTCAGTCTTTCCAAGCGACTTAAGCCATCGAGAGGAGGAATTTGGCTACGAGGAGTACAGGGCAGAGCTCGACGTTCGCATGATCGAGATGTTCGCTGAGGTTGAAAGCGGCGTGTCCGATATCGCTATTAAGCATCTTGTCGACGAAATTGATGGCCATAAAAACGTTGAAATCTGGTGCACCAATAATGTGAGCGCCAATCTCGTACGATTTCAGCAGGAAATGTTTTATGCGGGCAAGATAGTTCGCATAGTTGCTGGGGCTAACGTCGCGGAATTGAAAAACATGGGAGACGCTTCGCAGTCATTGATAATTCTCGTATCGGTCTCCGGGCTATTTGCGTCACAGGCGCGTGAGTATCTTGATTGCCGTTCGGGCAGGAAGATTCTAATTACTGCGTTTAGCAACGATGACAAATCGAGGTCTTTTGACCGTGTATATCGTCTTGGTAATGCGGGAAACGGAATTGACCGACTCGGCGTTTATTCGAAATACGCCATGACTTTTTTTTTCGACTTGCTATCGTCGTGTTACTTGAGTCGCTACCCCTGCACCAAGGGGGAGCCGCTCTATGGGTCTACTTTGGCCTGGCCCGAGTAGTTGCGGCTTTACAGTTCTCTCGCCTGGAGAATGAACGTGGATAATCTGCCACTTTGGCCTTAGAGCCGCGCTAAAAGTGGGAGATAATCCACGCTCGATCGTGGCGTGGAAGCCCGATCTCGACCTATATATAGGTGCAAATAAGCTGGTATCGAAGTTCGATACTGAAGGTGTACTCCACTACAGCAAAGTGTTACCTTGGGAAACGTCACCTCAGTATCCAAAACCACTGTCCTTCATATCCAAACTCAATAAAACCGCAGGTCACGGCTATATAGATACGCCCGGCACCGTGTATCTAGAGGTTTTCGTTGACAGCCCCCAAGGTGGCATCGTATTATCTTCTTCGTTCGCGGGGGCGGCGGTCCAAAAGACCAAAGGACCTGCGGATACTTGAACGATTGGGAGTTTGCCCGAGTGGTTAATGGGGACGGGCTGTAAACCCGTTGGCTCTGCCTACATAGGTTCGAATCCTATAGCTCCCACCCGTCAAGTGCCTGTATAGCTCAGTCGGTAGAGCACTTCGTTGGTAACGAAGAGGTCACCAGTTCAAGTCTGGTTGCAGGCTCCATCCGGCGGTGTAGCTCAGTTGGTTAGAGCACACGGTTCATACCCGTGGCGTCACTGGTTCGAATCCAGTCACCGCTACCATAGGTAACACGGTGGCTTCTCAATAGTATGTTGAGAGGCCACTATGGTATAAAGGCAAAGTCCCGTCCGGGGACGACCTGTTAAGAGGAGGGCTTTATGGCCAAAGAGAAGTTTGAGCGCACTAAGCCGCATGTTAACATCGGCACCATTGGTCACGTCGACCACGGCAAGACCACGCTGACCGCTGCCATCACCAAGGTTCTCTCCGAGACCGAGGGCTGCAAGGCTGACTTCACTGCGTTCGAGAACATCGACAAGGCTCCCGAGGAGCGCGAGCGCGGCATTACGATTTCCGTCTCCCACGTTGAGTACGAGACCGCTGCCCGTCACTACGCTCACGTTGACTGCCCGGGCCACGCTGACTACGTCAAGAACATGATCTCCGGCGCTGCTCAGATGGACGGCGCTATCCTGGTCATCGCTGCTACCGACGGCCCCATGGCTCAGACCCGCGAGCACATCCTGCTCGCCCGTCAGGTCGGCGTTCCCTACATCGTCGTCTTCCTGAACAAGTGCGACATGGTCGACGATGACGAGCTCATCGACCTCGTCGAGATGGAGACCCGTGAGCTCCTCTCCGAGTACGATTTCCCCGGCGACGACATCCCCGTCATCCGTGGCTCCGCTCTGGGCGCTCTCGAGGGCGACGCCAAGTGGATGGACGCCATTCGCGAGCTCATGAAGGCCGTCGACGAGTACATCCCGACGCCTGCTCGTAACAACGACCTCCCGTTCCTGATGGCCGTTGAGGACGTTATGACCATCTCCGGCCGTGGTACCGTTGCTACTGGCCGTGTCGAGCGCGGTGAGCTCAAGCTCAACGAGCCCGTCGAGATCGTCGGCATCAAGGATACCCAGAACACCGTCGTTACCGGTATCGAGATGTTCCGTAAGTCCATGGACTTCTGCGAGGCTGGCGACAACGTCGGTCTGCTGCTCCGCGGCATCAAGCGTGAGGACATCGAGCGCGGCCAGGTTCTCTGCAAGCCCGGTTCGGTTACCCCGCACACCAAGTTCACCGGCGAGATCTACGTTCTGACCAAGGAGGAGGGCGGCCGTCACACCCCGTTCTTCGATGGTTATCGTCCTCAGTTCTACTTCCGTACCACCGACGTTACCGGTACGGTCAAGCTCCCCGAGGGCACCGAGATGGCTATGCCTGGTGACCACATCACCATCGAGGGCGACCTCATCCACCCGATCGCCATGGAGGAGGGCCTGCGCTTCGCTATCCGCGAGGGTGGCCACACCGTCGGTTCGGGCATCGTCTCCACGATCATTGAGTAAATTAGCTCTTTGATATAGCTGACTTAGAGAACCCGGCACTTATATGGGTGCCGGGTTCTTTTCTGCAATGGATATTGAGCCGTTGCTGGTGTCGAGAGGATCGATAATGGTCCTGGATGCACCGTCGATTAGCTCTCGATGGCTTCATTGATGTGTTCCAAATATGAATGGATCCACCGAGAACCAATTGACTCGAGGTTTTCATTGACAGCACTTACGTGGAGCTGATAAAGTAACAACTCGTGCCCGTACGGGGCGGAAATGAAAGGTTCAGGATACATGCGTACTCTAGTTACTCTTGCGTGCACTGAGTGCAAGCGCCGCAACTATACGACCACCAAGAACAAGTCGACCATGCCTGATCGTATGGAGATCAAGAAGTATTGCCCCTGGTGCCGTCACCACACGCTGCACAAAGAGACTCGCTAGTCTCTAGTCACATACGCCAGTAGTTCAATTGGTAGAGCATCGGTCTCCAAAACCGAGTGTTGAGGGTTCGAGTCCTTCCTGGCGTGCCAGTCATTATTCCGTAAGCTCCCACTTGGGGGCTTACGGTTTACTCATGTATAAGCGCATTGCGCGGAGGTAACCCAAATGGCCAACAAGAAGAACAAGAAGAAGGCTCAGCAGCCGGCACCTGCCAACAAAGCTGCCGCCAACTCCAAGGTTGAGGCCAAGAAGGCCGTTGCCAAGAAGAACGAGAAGGCTGCGAAGTCCAAGAAGAACGAGAAGCCTGGTTTCTTCGCCCGCACCAAGAAGTATTTCGCTTCGGTCAAGTCCGAGATGAAGCGTGTCACGTGGCCCGATAAGAAGGAGCTCGTGAACTACTCGGTTGTTGTTTGCGCTTCTCTGATCGTCGTCGGCGTCGTCATCGCTCTGCTCGATGCTGGCTTTGGCGAGGCTCTTGCTCTGTTCTCTGGATTGAGGGGCTAAACCATGTCTAAGCGTTGGTACGTCGTTCACACTTACTCTGGATACGAGAACCGCGTTAAGTCCGATCTCGAGCATCGCATCGAGACTATGGGCATGCAGGACCGTATCTTTGATATCGAGATTCCTATGGAGCGCGTCACCGAGATTAAAGAGGGTGGCAAGCGTGAGACCAAGGATTCCAAGATCTTCCCGGGTTATGTCCTGGTCCGCATGGAGATGGATGACGATGCTTGGACGTGTGTTCGTAACACGCCTGGCGTCACCGGTTTCCTAGGCGGCAACGGCAAGCCCGCTCCGCTTTCCCGCGACGAGTACAACAAGATGACTCGTCGTCCCGGTAAGGGCGATTCGCCCAAGCGCACCTCGGTTGATATTGAGGTCGGTACGTCCGTCCGCGTCACCGATGGCCCGCTTACCGACTTTGATGGCAAGGTCTCCGAGGTTAACACCGAGGCTGGCAAGCTCAAGGTCACGCTGATGATCTTTGGCCGCGAGACGCCGGTCGAGCTCGACTTTAACCAGGTCGCTGTCATTGCTTAAGTTTTCGTCCGTTCGCGCGAGCGTGCTTCTTCTGTGACTGCTCATCTCAGGAGTGCTTCTAACACGTGCGTGCTTACGATATAGCAAGTACTTCACACTCGTGATTCGAAAGGAATGACCATGGCTGAGAAGAAGGTTGCCAACGTCATTAAGCTCCAGATTCCTGCTGGTGCAGCAAACCCCGCTCCTCCCGTCGGCCCCGCCTTGGGCGCTGCTGGCGTGAACATCATGCAGTTCTGCCAGGCCTTTAACGCCGAGACGCAGGACAAGAAGGGTGACATCATCCCCGTTGAGATCTCTGTCTACGAGGACAAGTCCTTCTCCTTCATCACCAAGACCCCGCCGGCGGCTCACCTTATCAAGAAGGAGCTGAACCTCAAGTCTGGTTCCGCTAAGCCCCAGGCTGACAAGGTTGGTCAGCTCTCCCAGGAGCAGCTCACCAAGATCGCCGAGATCAAGATGCCGGACCTCAATGCCAACGACATTGACGCCGCCAAGAAGATCATCGCCGGTACCGCCCGTTCCATGGGCGTCACCATCGTTGAGTAGCGATTTCTTATGGTAACGGCGGGTGCTCCGACCGGGGCGCCCGTTAAATGTGTGCAATAGGGCACACGATACGATGTGGGAGGGCTCACGCCCGTTTAACCACAGGAGGTAATGCACATGGCTAAGCATGGTAAGAGCTATAACGCCGCTGCCGAGAAGATCGACCGCGCCACGCTCTACACCCCCCTTCAGGCTGCCAAGCTCATCAAGGAGCTCGACACCGCCAAGTTCGACGAGACCGTCGAGGCTCACTTCCGTCTGGGCATCGATACTCGTAAGGCTGACCAGAACATCCGTGGTTCCATCTCCCTGCCCCACGGCACCGGCAAGACCGTTCGTGTTGCCGTCTTCGCCGAGGGCGAGAAGGCCCGTGAGGCTGAGGCTGCCGGCGCCGACATCATCGGTTCCGACGAGCTCGTCGCCCAGATTCAGAAGGGCGAGATCAACTTCGACGCCGCTATCGCTACGCCGAACATGATGGCCAAGGTTGGCCGCATCGGTAAGATCCTTGGTCCCCGTGGCCTCATGCCGAACCCCAAGCTCGGCACCGTGACCATGGACGTCGCCAAGATGGTCTCCGAGCTCAAGGCTGGCCGCGTTGAGTACCGCGCCGACCGCTACGGCATCTGCCACGTGCCCCTGGGCAAGAAGTCCTTCTCTGAGCAGCAGCTCGTCGAGAACTACGCTGCCCTGTACACCGAGATTCTGCGCGTCAAGCCCTCTTCTGCTAAGGGCAAGTACGTCAAGTCCATCTCCGTGTCTTCCACCATGGGCCCTGGCGTCAAGGTCGATCCCGCTGTCCAGCGTGACTTCCTGGCTGAGTAACTGCTAGTTACTGCCTGAGTACAGCAAGCATTGCTAAAGAAACCCGGTTCTGCCTCGTACAGGACCGGGTTTCTTGCTATCTCGGGCCAAAACCACCACAAAGGGGACAGGCACCTTTGTGGTGGTTTTGGCACTTTGGCGTCAATGTTTTGGCATCGCAGCGAGCCGGTTCCAAGTGCCCCAGGTCGCCCCGAAAGAGGAGCGACGCGTACTTTGGTACGCGAGCGACGGCTTGAGGGGCGAGATGGGGTGCTTGGGGCCGGCGCAGCGTCAAGCCTTAAAAGTGGTTACCAGGGGGTTCTGGCGGTCGAGGACTCGATGGCCTCGTGGCGTTTGAGCTCGCGGCGCATGGTTTGCGAATTGAGCCAGGCTGCCTGCCAGCCACGGATGGGGTAGCGCGTCTGGTCGAGCTCAAACTGCGTATAGCCGCAGGCGTTGATGATCGTCGTTCCACACACATGCTGACGCTCGCGCTGAAAATCGCAACCGTAGCTTTGGTGCACATGCCCGTGCACCATGTAGTCGGGATTCCAGGATTCGAGTGCTGTGTTAAAACACTCGAATCCTCGATGCGGCAGATCGTCCAGATCACCCATACCGGCCGCGGGTGCATGGGTAAGCAGAATGTCGCACCCGCCGACCATCCTAACCTTACGCGACAGCTTACGCATGCGCTTGGACATCTCGCGTTCGGTGTACATGTTGGCGCCGTCGCGATAACGCATGGACCCGCCAAGGCCCGCAATGCGAATCCCTCGGTACGTGTACACGCTGTCCTCTACGCAGATACATCCACCCGGTGCATGACGTGCGTAGCGGTCATCGTGATTGCCGCGCACGTAGATGAGCGGTTTGTTGATGACCGTAACCAAAAACTCAAGATAGTCCGGGTCCAGATCGCCGGCGGACAAAATCAGGTCGACGCCCTCAAAGCGTTCCTTGCGAAAGCACTCCCAAAGGCATCGTTCTTCGGTATCGGCTATGGCAAGGATTTTCATAGGGCAGGGACTTTCGGCTCATCGTCGAGCTGCGGAATGGTGCCTACCACGTTATCCGCCAGCCAATTCATCTCGACAATCTGCGTGCTCGGCAGCGGAGGGAAGCCTTCGATCTGTACCACGCCGTTCTGACTGTGGAGCTCGCCGCCAAAGGGGTTGATGGATCCCTCGACAATGCCGTTGCGGAGCAACTGCACGAGTTTGCGCGTCTGGTAGGGTAGGCCCGGAGCGTAACGGATGTCGATAACGCCGGAGCTCATGCCGTACCAGTAGTTGACGGCGCGCACTTGGTTGTCATCGCTGGTCTCGTCCCACGTGCCGTGCAGAAGGCTGCGAACGATGAGCTCGTAGTAACGGCCCCAGTTCCATACCGGCATGGCGATGCCGGTAACCTTGCCATCGACCAGGCGGTGGAGTCCGTAGGCCGTAGGGTCTTCGAGCGACTTTGACATGTCAGCGCCGGTCATGACGCTCACGCCTTCGCGGCACATGGCCTCGGCGAGACCGCCGGCGGGCACATCGCCCCAGGTGAGGATAATTTGCGCGCGGGGGTCGAGCAGCGAGGCACCGATGGCAAAGGCATTGATCTCGCTGAGCGCGCCGGATGCGAAGACCGACGCGTGGTAGCCGATGCGATGGTTGTCCGCCATGCTGGCGGCAAGGGCGCCCAGGAGGAACTTGGCCTCGTACATCTTGCCAAAGTACGAACGGACGCTTTGGTGGGGAAGGCCGATAGAGCAGTTAAGGAACCGAACCTGGGGATACTCAACGGCAGCTCTGAGCGTGTATTCCATCAGGCGGTGCGAGGTCGAGAAGATGACGTTGTCTCCATGTTTGACAGCCGTTTCCACGGCGGCGTAGAACACGTCCGGATCGTGACAGTCTTCGAACGCCTCGGTGCGCACGATACCGTCAAAGTGCTCATCGAGATACTGACGTCCTTGGTCGTGCAGACTGTCCCAGCTCGACGCCGCACAGGGGAACTCATGGATAAAGGCGATACGCAGGGGGTTGGCCGCCGAATAGACAGTCTTGCCCATAAAGAAGTTGAGCACGCCGGAGGTGGACTTGGCGGGCGACTCCTCCTCATCGACGCTCGGCGCTTCGACAAGATCGACCTTGTCCTCGTCGTTTTTGCCGGCAATGACCAGCTCGCGCCAAATCTTGCACAGGCGGTTTACGACGATATCCGTCGGCGTATCCAGCAGGCGGTCCTGGTTGTACACATTGAGGTAGACGAGCATGGCGTCGGCGGGCGTAATGTCCAGGTGGTCGCCGCCTGCGCGAAGGTAGGCGTGCTTAAAGAGCAGGAAGGTGTGGCGCAGGTAGTCGACCTTTTTCTGCGGCCATTTTTCGATAAGGTTCCGACCGAGCATCTTGGCGAGCGTCTCGTAGCTTCCCTCACGCGAGAACTCGATTTCGTATAGGGGGCAGACGCGCCAAAACGCGCAGAATTCACCGTACAGGCGGCTTTCGACGGAATCCCATGTGCCGGGGTAGAGACGGGTGACCCTGGCCGAAACCGTTGGAGCGTCCAGGAATTTGAGGACACTGACGCGTTTGTTGCCTTCCTGGACATAGAACCGATGCATGAACTCGGTGACGATGATGGGATCGCGATAGCCCTCGGTTACCTGGATGTCGTAGAGGTTGGACCACTTGCGGGCGAACTCAGTGTTAAACGGCAGCAGGGGCATAAAGTTGCATGAAAAGGCGGACTGACGGCCTTTGGTGACTGTGCCGACGACCATTTCGAGCGGAATATCCCTTAGGCCGACATTCTCTCGCTGACCTAAGGGGAGCTGGGCAACGAGGCTGTCGAGGTCCGTAAGGTACGGGTGCTCGCTTTGGCTGATGGCGCGACGGCGTCCCTGCTCGCCGCGCTTGCGTGCTTGACGATAGGCCTCTTCCATGATGTTGCTCCCTTAGTCGTTTAAACAACTATATGAACCATGGTACCACGAATGAAAACCACCACAAAGGTGCCTGTCCCTTTTTGGCGGGTTAGGCGATGATGGGGGCGATGGCACGGATGCAGGCGTCG
The DNA here is from genome assembly GCA_900552875.1 of uncultured Collinsella sp. Lineage (GTDB taxonomy): Bacteria > Actinomycetota > Coriobacteriia > Coriobacteriales > Coriobacteriaceae > Collinsella. The sequence goes on from USCS01000008.1 coordinate 12,153, forward strand.
GCTGCCGTGAAAGTAGTGCTGTCGTCGCTGACGATAAAGATGATCTTTCCTTTGATGCCAAAGTCGCCGATTTCGCTAAAGAGTACGTAGGGCTCCTTGTCAAAGCCCGAGATGGGAAGCACGGCGGCCTTGGTGGCGCTGGTCAGCTCGTCTGCCAGCACGTCAAGGGAAGCCCACTTGGACGTGTCCTTTACGGCAACGGGCACGGCCACGCGCCCAAAGGGCATCAAATGCACGAGTGTGTTCTTGGAAATGTTGGAGTTGGGCACAATGATGGTCTGTCCACAGGCATCCTCAATCGTTGTATGGCGCCAAGTGATGTCTTGGACCACGCCGGATACGCCGCCGACCTCGATATTGTCGCCGGGCTTGATGATGCCCATAAAGGTCACCTGCATGCCGCCGATAAGGTTTGACAGCGTGTCCTGAAAGCCGAGCGAAATGGCGATGCCGCCGACGCCAAGAGCGGCAACGAGGGCGTTTGCGTTAATGCCAAAGCAGTTGTCGAGGATAAAGCTGCCGCCGATCATCCAGATGACGGCGCGCGCGATGTTGATGAAGATACTCGATGCCGGAAGCGGGTTATCGTCTCGGTTAAGCAGATGGTTCAGGGTCTTGGATACGACCTTGGCGGCGACGGCGGTGCCTATCGCCAAGATGACGGCCCAGATGATGTTGTGGACCCACCGTTGCTCAAAGAAATGAAGAATCGGCTCAAACAATTCCATGTAGGGAAAACCTCCTAATGATCGTCCAACCATGATACCCACCAAGAAGCCCGTCCGATCACATCGGACGGGCTTCTGTGCTCGATATAAGGTTTACGCGGCGGGGCTGTAAGGCCCGGCGGTGTAGCTTAGCGTCGACGCTTCCAGATAATGCCGAGCATGATGACGATGATGCCGCCGATAAGGCACGCGCCAACTACTGCCAGCGTGCGGTCTCCCGTTGCGGCAAGCTTACCGGTCGTCTTCTTGGTGATGACCTTCGTGGTCGCCGTGTCCGTCTTAGACGAGGGCTTAGGCGTCGGGGCCGGTGAGGGCGTGGGGTCCACGGCTGCGGAGCCGAAGCCGATGGTGCCGGCGAGCCCGGCCATCTTGCTCTCCCAGCCGTTCTGCCCGATCAGCGCCCTTAGCGCTGACTCGCAGGTACCCCACTCGGTGTGCTTGGTGGCGTTTGCGAAGGTGGGGAAGTCGGTCGTGTTGGTAATGATGTAGTTGTTGGTGGCGACGGTATAGGTCTTGGTGGGATCGAACGTGCTGCCGTCTTTGGTGAGTGTGGCACTCACAATGCGCTTGCCTTCGGGCTGCGTCCAATCAATCGTCACGTTGATGCCGCCAAAGGAGAGAACGCTGCCAGAGTCATCGCGCCACTTGTACTTGTTTTGCGCCTCCTGCTCGGTGTGACCGGCCGCCACATAAGCCTGCTGAAGCTCGTAGCTGTCGTTGCAATCGTCGCTGATTTGTAGCGAGTGCTCGAGCGCTGCGAGGAAGTCCGCGCCGGTCATGGTCCAGGTCTCCACGGTGTTGCCGTAGGGCGAGATGGCGATGACGTTGCCGGCGGTCACGTTGCCCGCCGCGATGCCGCCGCGGATGCCGCCAGCGTTTTCGATAGCGAAGTCCGCGCCCGTCAGGGCAAGATAGGAGCCGCAAATCACGTGGCCGATGGTCTGGGCCTTGGTGGTGTCGCCCTCCTTGCTGGGGCGGAAATCGGTGGTGCGCACCATTTCCCAACCATGCGTGCCTGCGGCGTCCTCGCCGTAGAAATAGTTGGTGGTGGATGTGCCGAGCACCTTGTTCGATTCGTTTTCAAAGTCCTCGTCGAGCGGCTTGATCTTGTTGCGGACGGCTTCAAGGCGGCTTTGGTAGTCGGAGCCCTTGTCGGGGTCTGCCAAAAGTTCGTTGACGTTCTTGGCGGTGTAGAGCTTCTCGTCGCTACCGTCTGCAGGGACCGTGACCGTGTCATCGTCGGTCGTCTCGGTGTCATTCGTGTTGTACTTGTACGGAATGGAAAGCAGCCCCACCTCGGCAAAGGCGCTGCCTGCCTCGACAACGTGGATCGTCTTGCCGTCGGCTCCCGTCACCTTCTCGTTAAGGTTGATGTGCTCGTGGCCTGCGATAAGGGCATCGACGCCACGGAGTCGCGTGGCAAAGGTCTTGGCGTCGAGCGTGTGCGCGATACACACAACAACATCGCAGCCCTCCTTGCGCAGCTGCTCTGCCTCGGTATTGATGGCGTTCGCGGCACTCGAGAAGCTGGTGCCCGCGACCAGGTCCGCGCGCAGCGAGGAACCTAGCGACTCATCCATGGCACCCACGACGCCGACCTTGATTTTGTAGTCGAATGTGGAGTGATCCTCGGTATCCTCCCAGGTGCGATCGAGCGTCTTCGTGATGCTCGAGCTCCATACGCCGCTCGTGGACTTCGCGTTCGCGCAGAGCATGGCGAAGGGCGTGCCGGTGGTGCTGTAGCCGGTCATGGTGCGGAGTTTGTCTGCGCCGTAGCTCCAGTCGTGGTTGCCCGGCGTGGTCGCGTCGTAGCCGTCTACATAGAAGGTGTCCATGAGCTCGGCGATGCTCTTGCCCTCGCTCATGGTGGCGAAGGACTGCCCGTGGAAGGTGTCGCCCGCATCGAGCAAAAGATCGGGGGCGCTGTTTTGGGCGCTATAGAGAACCGCCAGCCCATCAAAGCCCACAGTGCCGGTGCCCTTGCTTGCGTTGTAGCTGTACTTGTAGCTGCCGTGGATGTCGTTGGTGTGCATGACGGCCACGGAGCCGTCAATGGCGGCGGGCAGGTTCCCCGCGAAAGCGAGGCTTGGGATGCCTGCGAGCGCGCCGGCAAACAACGCGGCGGCTAACGCAAGGCGGGGGAGTCTTTTCATGGCAGTTTCCTTAGTCCTTAGCCAGAATGTCTGGTTGAATATCGGATTATCGACATAATATGCGAAAACCGCCGCAAGGGCGCCTGTCCCTTAGCGGCGGTTTTGACGTTTGCGCAGATAAAACCTGCCAAAATAAACCTGTCCCTTTTTGGCAGGTTTTAGCTCAGCAGCATGCGGTCGTTGGCGAGCTCGCCGCCCGAGACCTCCTCGAACTTCTGCAGCAGGTCGGCTACGGTGAGCGACTTCTTCTCATCGCCCGCCACGTCGTAGATCACGTGGCCTTCGTGCATCATGATTAGACGGTTGCCCAGACGGATGGCGTCGTTCATGTTGTGCGTGACCATGAGCGTGGTCAGGTGGTTCTCGTCGACGATCTCCTCGGTCAGGTTAAGCACCTTAGAGGCCGTCTTGGGGTCGAGGGCCGCGGTGTGCTCGTCGAGCAGCAGCAGGCGCGGCCTGGTGAGCGTGGCCATCAGCAGGGTGAGTGCCTGGCGCTGGCCACCCGAGAGCAGGCCGACCTTGGCGTTGAGACGCGTGTCCAGACCAAGGTCCAGGCGCTTGAGCAGCTCGACGTACTCATCTTTCTCGGCCTTGGTGACGCCCCACGAAAGGCCGCGACGCTGGCCGCGACGCTTGGCGAGGGCCAGGTTCTCGGCGATTTGCATGTCGGCAGCGGTACCGCGCATGGGGTCCTGAAACACGCGGCCCAGGTACTTGGCGCGCTGCGACTCGCTCAGGCGCGAGATGTCGGTGCCGTCGAGCTCAATAACGCCCGAATCGAGCGGGTACACGCCGGCGATCATGTTGAGCAGCGTGGACTTGCCGGCGCCGTTGCCGCCGATCACGGTTACAAAGTCGCCGTCATTCAGGGTGAGGTCGACGCCGGTGAGCGCGCGCTTCTCGGTGACGGTGCCCTTGTTAAAGGTCTTCTTGACGTGCGAGAGCTTAAGCATCTGCCTCATCCCCCTTCGTGTAGGAGCTGCGGAGCTTATAGCGCTCCCAAACCACGGGCACGCACAGGGCCACAGCGACAATCACGGCGGAGAGCAGCTTCATGTCGTTGGCGTCCATGCCCAACTGCAGCACGATGGCGCGGATAAGGAAGTACACCACGGAGCCAAAGACGGCGGAGGCAAGACGGACGCTAAACTGCGTGAGGCCGCCGGGCAGCAGACGGCCGAGCACCTCGCCGATAACAATGGCGGCAAGACCGATAACGATGGCACCGGTGCCCATACCAATGTCGGCATACTTTTGGCTCTGGCAGATGAGCGCGCCCGAAAGGCCGATGAGGGCGTTGGAGAGCACGAGGGCGATCATCTTGGTGGAGTTGGTGTTGACGCCCAGGGCGCGGATCATGTACTCGTTGTTGCCGGTGGCGCGCAGCGCCGAGCCGATCTCGGTGCCAAAGAACCAATACAGGATGGCAACGATAGCCACGGCGAGCAGGATGCCCAAGATGATGGCAACGGTGGACTGCGGCAGACCGGTCATATTGCTGACGGCGGAGAACACGGTGCCCTTGGCAAGAATGGGCGTATTGGACTTGCCCATGATGCGCAGGTTGATGGACCACAGGCTGATCTGGGTGAGGATTCCGGCGAGGATCGCAGGAATCTCAAAGACGGTGGTCAAAATGCCCGTGACGGCGCCCGCGATGGCGCCGGCGCACATACCGGCCAGCACGGCGAGCAGCGGGTCGACGTTGTTATTGACGATGAGCACAGCGCAGACGCAGCCGCCGAGGGCAAAGCTGCCGTCGCAGGTCATATCGGGAATGTCGAGCAGGCGGAACGTGATAAACACGCCAAGCACCATAATGCCCCAGAGGACGCCCTGCGAAACGGCGCCCTGCAATGCAATGAGCATGCTTCATACCTCCTAGGATAGGGTGGACACGTGATTCACCATAATAGCGGTAACAATGCATAGAAGAGCTGCGGACAGACGTTTTGTTTTACCTGAAACAAGCAGGGCGGACGCCGGTCTACAGCGCCCGCCCCTGTGGCTCAGATATTGAATAACGCGGCTAAAGCGCGAGCACGGGCTCTAGACGCATGCCGCGTATGGCATTACGCGTCCAGAGCGGAAAGGTCGATGCCCAGGGCCTCGGCCATTTCGTCGTTCTTGACGACGACCAGGTCCTTGCTCGAGAGGTGCTTGATCGGCATGTCTTCGGGCTTGGCCTCGCCCTTCAGGATCTTAACGGCCATCTCGCCCGCGGCGTAGCCCAGGTCCTCGTAATTGATGGAGAGGGTGAACAGGCCGCCGGCCATGCACATACCCTCCTCGCCAGTCACGAAGGGAAGCTTGTTTTCCTTGCAGATCTGGCCGACCTGCGAGGCACCCGCGGCGATGGTGTTGTCGGTGGGGGAGTACAGCGCGTCGACCTTGCCCACGGCAGACTCGACGACGGACTGAATCTCGTTGGAGCTCGAGACGGTGAAATCGGTGTACTCCAGGCCCAGCTTGTCGAGTTCCTTCTTGGCGGCCTTGATCTGGACGTCGGAGTTGGACTCGGCGGTGCAGTAGAGCAGGCCGACCTTTTTAACGTCGGGCAGGACCTTCTGCATCATCTCGAGCTGCTCGGCGACCGGGGTGAGGTCGGAAGCGCCCGTGACGTTGGTGCCCGGCTTGTCGTTGTCCTGGACCAGGCCGGAGGCGGCGTAGTCGGTGATGGCACAGCCCACGATGGGGATATCGGCCGTGGCGCCGGCGGCAGCCTGCGCGGCGGGCGTGGCGATGGCATAAATCAGGTTGACGTTGTCGCCCACAAACTTGTCGGCAATGGACTTACACGTGGACTGGTCGTTCTGGGCGTTCTTCTGGTCGATCTTGACCTTAAGGCCGCTCTTCTTGATGGCCTTGACGAAGCCGTCGTTGGCGGCATCGAGCGCGGAGTGCTCGGTGAGCTGCAGAACGCCGATGGTGTAGTCGGAACCGGCGGCAGCAGAGCCGGAACCAGAGTTGCCGCCGCATCCGGCGAGCGGGGCGAGCGCGAGCAGGCCGGCGGAGACCAGAAGGCTCCTGCGGCTGATGGTGATGTCCTTCATATCATTACCCCCAGTATAAAAATGGCTGGAAACACTGCACTGGGACAAAGTGCAAGTGGGACTATAGTAGCGCTGATGTCCATTTTTACAACAGCCTGGCGGGTTTTTTAATACAGAATCGGATGGGCGGTACGGGTAGTCGAATGGGCGGCGGAGGGTCTTATGCGGCGGAGGAGGCGTCGTCCTCGTCCAGGGCGGCGAAGAGCTTCTTGCCGTCGAGCAGGCGCGTGCTGACGTTTCTCATACGGGCGATCTCGACGGTGCGCAGCGTATCGTCGGTGCCTCGGGCGTCGTAGACCGTTCCCAGCAGATACGAGATGCCATCGCGCTGCCTGATGGCAAAGGGACGGAGTGTCATCCGTGCTGCTTCGGTTTCGCCGCGTGTCGTGACGCTCGAAATATCAAAACTCACCGTGGTTCCGTGGTCGATGGCCTGCTCGACGAGCTCGCACGTGTCGATGCGCTTGATAGGCGTGCGTGTTGCCTTGGTAGCCTTGCTGCCTGCGCTTGGAGCGGGTTCGGGTGTATCGAGGTAGCCGCGAACGTCGGCGCTCGCCATGGCAACTAAGTGCTGCGCCATGCTCTTGCGGATAGCGATAGGCGTGGAGCGGTTGCGCATGACCATACCGTGGAGCCGGATGATCTCTTCATCGGTGAGCGGGCGGGTAAGAAGTTTGTAGCCCACGCCGCGTTTGTATTCAATTTCGTATCCGGCATGGCGAAGCGCGGAGATGGCGGTGTAGATGCTGCGCCGCGCCGCCGAGATGGGCATGCGGGCGGGGTCGTCGGGATGGGCGAGGCGCCGGATCAGCTCATCGGAAAGCATGGCCTTGTCTTCGCCGGTGTTTTCGCTCAAGAGCTGCAGGATACGAACGGCGCGATAGGCTGCCATCGAGGCGGCGCCCCTCGTCGTGGTGTCGTAGGTTTCAACAGCGGCTTCGGTCATGGTGCCCACGTCCTTTCCGTTTTGGGTGGCGACGGTATGGAGCCTAGGACGCGGGGCTTTCCCAGGGGCGCAGGGCGCTCTGGGCGGTCGGTAGTCGTCGGCAAACGGCGGGTCGAGTTTTCAACAGCCCTGCTCAACTGACCAAAAACTTGCCAAAAGCTTGACGGATGCTGTTGAAAAAAGCGTCTCTCGACCGATGTC
>USCS01000009.1 GCA_900552875.1 uncultured Collinsella sp.
AAGATATGGCACCGTGGGGACATATGTATGTCAATCCTGGTCTAACAGAGCCTTAAAAAATCATCCCGCGAGGCTTGTGGCTCACGCGGGATGATGACGTCTTACTTTCTCTTGTCCTGCTCCAGCAAATCGGACGGTGAGCGATCGGGCTTGCCGCCGCGGAAAATCTCGCGGCCATGCAGACGATGCTCCAGGTCACGTTCGGCCTTTTCCTCGTCAATCTTGGTCTGGCTAACCACCGGGTCCTCAATCAACGACGACACCGAGTTCACCTGTTTTTGAATGCGCTCGGCGATGGTGTCATCCATACTCACGATGCGCATCTTCCAGTCGATACTCGTGGCGTTGGATGAGCTCTTGGTCCACACGAACGTCAAAATGGCGCTCTGGTGGCCCCGCGCGGGGAACATGCCAAAGAAGGAATCGTGCTGAATGTTGCTATTCTCGTCGATATAGGCGTGAACGTTATACACCACGCGGTCGATCTTATCGTTGAGCAGCGCGTTGGTCGCAAGCGCCGCGGCCTGGATCTGCCCGTTGGACAGCAGCTCGAGCTCGTTGGCAGACGATGTGTCCAACACCGTCACCTCGACCGTGCCCGTACGCTCATCGGCTTCATCGACGGTAAAGTCGAGCGGGAACTGCGTAAAGCCGTTGCCCCACTCAAGGCCGCCCTTCAGCGCCGTCGAAACGGTATCGACCGAAACGCTCTCGGACAGGTTGGCGGTATTCAGACGGCGCATCACGCCGTAACCAATCTGCATGCCCACGATCAGCACCAAAATACCAATGACCACGGCCATCGCGGTCTTCGTAATGGTATGGCTCACCTGCGAGCCCGAAGGATCGTCCTCGGACAGCGGGTCGATATGTTTTGCCTGGCTCGCGCGGTCCTCGCTGCGCAGCTGCGCTAGCGCCGCTTTGTCACCGCGCCTGGCCGCAGCCTCCTTCTCACGCATGCGCTCGGTTCGCTTTTTGGCAAGCGTGGGATCCAAGACACCGGATGCATCGATTTCGGAGAATAACTCCGTCACTTCTTCCGGAGTCAAAGGGTTCTTGTCAGCCATAAACTTCCTGTCATATCAATCAGTCGAGCTCGTGCGCACGCGCACCTTCGAACTGCATTCGATAGTAACGGGCATAGGTGCCGCCACGGGCGAGAAGCTCCTCGTGCGTGCCACGCTCCACAACGCGACCATGCTCAACGGTCGCAATCTCATCGGCATGCTTAATGGTCGAAAGACGGTGGGCGATGATGATCGTGGTACGGCCGCGTGCCAGCTCTTCGAGTGACTCCTGCACCGCCTCCTCGCTCTCGTTGTCCAAAGCACTCGTCGCCTCGTCCAAGATCAAGATTTTAGGATTCTTGAGAAACACGCGCGCGATGGCAACGCGCTGCTTCTGTCCGCCCGAAAGACGGCTGCCACGCTCGCCCACCACGGTGTCGTAGCCCTGTGGAAGCGACTCGATAAAGGCATCGATGTTGGCGCGACGGGCGGCCTCGGCGATCTCTTCCGCTGTAGCGCCCGGCTTGCCGTAGGCGATGTTCTCGCCAATCGTACCGTCAAACAGATAGACATCCTGCTGCACCAGGCCGATGGCACGGCGCAGGCTCTGCTGCGTCACATCGCGCACGTCTTGGCCGTCGATGCTAATGGATCCGGCAGCCACGTCATAAAAGCGCGGCAGCAGCGAACAGGTCGTGGACTTGCCACCGCCCGAAGGGCCAACCAAAGCGATGGTCTGCCCGGGCTTGATGGACAGGTCCATATGGTCGATAACGGGACGCTCGTCGGCATCGCCCTCGCCCAACTCAACATCCTCATAGCTAAAGCACACGTCGCGATACTCAACAGCGCCCGCCGTCACCCGAAGATCCACGGCACCCGGCTTATCCTGAATATCTGGCGCGGTCGAGAGCACCTCGTCCATACGCTTAAAGCCGGCGATGGCCTTCTGATACGTTTCGGCCGAATTGACAAGTGTCTCGAGCGGCGTGCAGAACAGCGAAATATAGAGTGCGAAGGTCGCCATATCGACCGCCTGCAGCTGCCCCCGGGCGACCAGCCAGCCGCCCAGCAGCACTACGATCACATAGAGCACACCAGAGAGCAGGCCATACGTCGCGGTATAGACGCCCATGGCGTGGTACATGTTCTCCTTGGACGAAAGGTAGCGGTCGTTCGAGGCGCGAAACTTAGAGCGTTCGGTCTCCTCGTTGGCAAAGCTCTTGACCACGCGCATGCCCGCCAGCGAATCCTGCAGCTGCGCATTAATGCCGCTGATCTTTTTGCGGTTGTCGCTAAAGACCTCACGCATGCGCATGTTCTGCCAAAACATGACGACCGCAAACGCCGCCGTCACCACGGCCATGGCAAGCGCTAGCACCGGGGCGATGGTAAAGAGGATCACAAACGAGCCGATAATCTCGATACCGCAGATGATAATCCACTCGGGTACGTGATGCGCTGCCTCGCAGATATCAAATAGGTCGTTGACCACGCGGCTCATCATATCGCCCGAGCTGTTGCGGTCGAAGTATGCAAAGCTAAAGCGCTCGTACTGGTCAAACAGGTCCTCGCGCATCTTGGACTCCATGCGCGCGCCCATCACGTGGCCCCAGTAGCTCACAAAGTAGCGACAGGCGCAACGGATGGCATACATCAGCACCAGGCCCACCGCGATCATACCGAGCGCTTGCATAATGGCAGCCTGGCCCTGGGTAAACAACCCACCGGTCAGATTGCGCAGGATAATGGGAAACGCCAGGTCAATGGCGGCAAGCACCAGGGCGCAAACAGTATCGGCAACAAAAAGCCCCATCTGGGGCTCGTAATACGAAAGAAAACGCTTCAGCATGTGGTCCTCAAAGAAATATCAGCAACATAAGGCCCTGGGACAAAGTAATCAGTAGTTCTTGTCCCAGGGCTATCCCCACTCGTTACAGCTCGGCTCCGCCTAGTCTATGCGCGATGCTGTCGCAAGCCAAGGCGCCTACGACGGTCTTGGCGTCTTCGATCTTGCCGTCGAGCACGGCGTCGATCAGCTCGTGCAGTGGCACCAAGTCAACGTTGACGAATTCGTCATCATCGGGGTTGGGCGCATCAAACTCGAGCTTGGTAGCCAGGTAGATGTGAATGATCTCGTCGCAAAAACCGCAGGACGTGACAATCGACGTCAAAAAGCGAATGCGACCAGCCCTAAAGCCTGTCTCCTCATGCAGCTCGCGTTTGGCGCAATCGAGCGGGTCCTCGCCTGGATCGAGCTTGCCGGCGGGAATCTCGACCGTCACGCGGTCGATAGCGGTGCGGTACTGACGCACCAGTACGATCTTGCCGCTCTCGGTCAGTGCCACAACGGCCGCCGCGCCCGGATGGCGAACGATATCGCGGGCGCTGCGGCGACCGTTGGGCAGCTCAACCTCAAGACGATGGACGTCGAGGATCTTGCCCTTCCAGGCGCACTCCTCCGAAAGAATCTTCTCGTGCAGCTCGGCATCGTGCGGGTCGTTGTCGCCCAGCACCAGTGCCGGCTCGTCAGCGACCTCGCCACCAGGCTCGCCCTCGGCGTGCCCATACATGCGGCTGTCCTCCTCGACGATCTGCGCGTCCACGAGCTCTTCGTTCTTCTCGTCCATCCGTCTCATTCCTCTCGGATTTTAGGCATCCCAGGCGTCGCGGCCGCGCAGCGCACGCAGGCCAATGTCGTGGCGCAGGGTCTTGCCCTCAAAAACAATCTTCTCGCAGGCCTCGTAGGCAAGGTTTCGAGCGTTCTCAAACGTATCGCCCAGCGCGGTCACGGCAAGCACGCGGCCGCCGTTGGTCACAAGCCGGCCATCCACCACGGCGGTGCCGGCATGGTACACGGTCACGTTCTCCATGGCCTCGGCATCCTCGATACCGGTGATGACCTTGCCTTTCTCGTAGCTGCCGGGGTAGCCCGCGCTCGTCAGGACAACGGCCACGGCCCACTCGTCGCGCCAGTCGAGTTCAATCTGATCGAGTTCGCAGTTGGCGCAGGCCAGCATGACCTCGACCAGGTCGTTCTTAAGACGCGGGAGCACGACCTGCGTCTCGGGATCACCAAAGCGGGCGTTGAACTCCAGCACCTTGGGGCCGGCGGGGGTAAGCATAAAGCCGCCATACAGGCAGCCGCGGTAGTCGATGCCCTCGGCAGCAAGCTCGGCCACGGTCTGCTCCATGACCTTCACCATCGTGGCGTGCTCCTCGTCGGTCACGATAGGCACCGGGCTGTAGACGCCCATGCCACCGGTGTTGGGGCCAAGGTCGCCCTCAAGTGCACGCTTGTGGTCCTGCGAGGTGGCCATGGGACGCACGGTCTTACCGTCGGTAAAGGCCAGCAGCGAGCACTCGGGGCCAGTCAGCATCTCCTCGATGACTACGGTATTGCCGGCATCACCAAAGGTGCCGCCAAAACACTCACGCACGGCCTCCTCGGCCTGCGCAAGCTCGGTTGCCACGATAACGCCCTTGCCCGCGGCAAGGCCGTCGGCCTTGACGACCAGCGGAGCGCCCTGCTCGCGCACATAGGCAAGAGCCGAAGCCTCGTCGGTAAACGAGCCATAGGCTGCCGTCGGGATACTGGCGCGCTCCATGAGCTGCTTGGAGAACAGCTTAGAGCCCTCCATCTGGGCGCCCTCGGCACCCGGACCAAAGCAGGGAATACCCGCCGCGCGCACGGCGTCGGCCACGCCCGCCACGAGCGGAGCCTCGGGGCCAATTACCACGAGTCCGCATCCGTGGCTCTGAGCAAACGCCGCCACGGCCGCAGGATCGCAGTCGTCGAGAACAACGTTCTCGCCGCAGCTCGCGGTGCCGCCGTTACCCGGCGCAATGTAGAGCTTGCCGGCGCGCGGTGATGCTGCGAGCTTAGCTGCCAAAGCATGCTCACGGCCGCCGCTGCCCAACAACAGGATGTCGATGGTTTGAGTGTCCGCCTTCAAGGGTGCCTCCTCTATGGATGAATGGCTCGCTCCGCGCGAGCCCTTTGCAAGCAAATATACCCCTCGGCCGCCCGTCCGGGCTGCAAAGGGGTATATCGCAATAACCGAATAGTCCCGATTACTTCCAGAATCGGTTGATGATCTGCTCGCGACCGGCGCCGACGCCAATAAACGTCACGCGGGTGTGTGCCAGATCCTCGATAAACGCCACATAGTCCTGAGCCTCCTGCGGCAGCTCGTCAAAGCTGCGGCAACCGGTGATGTCGCACTTCCAGCCGGGGAGCTCCTCATAGATGGGCTTGGCGTTCTCGAAGCGCACCTGATGCTCGGGCACGCTGGTGTAGCGCTCGCCATCGACGTCGTAGGCCACGCACACCTTGATGGTGTCGAAGGCCGAAAGCACGTCGAGCTTGGTCACGGCGATGTCGGTGAGGCCGTTGACGCGCGAGGCATAGTTGGCGATAGGGCCGTCAAACCAGCCGCAGCGACGACGGCGACCGGTGGTCACGCCGTACTCATAGCCCTCCTCGGTCAGCGTGTGACCGGCCTCGGACTCATAGGAAAGCTCGGTGGGCATGGGGCCCGAACCGACGCGGGTGATATAGGCCTTCATGACGCCCAGCACGCGGTCGACGTTCTTCATGCCCACGCCGGAGCCGGTGATGGCGCCGCCGGCGGTGCAGTTGGAAGACGTCACGTACGGATAGGTGCCGTGGTCGATGTCGAGCAGCGTCGCCTGGGCGCCCTCAAACAGCAGGTTCTTGCCCTCATCGATCATGTTGTTGAGCAGCAGGCTCGTCTCGGTGATGTAGGGACGCAGGCGCTCGGCCATCGGCAGGTACTCGTCGCAAATCTGGTCCACGGTGTAGGTGGGCAGGTTGTAGATGAGCTCGAGCTCGGGGTTCACGCGGGCGAGAGCGGTCTCCAGCTTGTCGCGGAACAGCGCCTCGTCCAGCATGTCCTGCATGCGCAGGCCAATGCGGGCCATCTTGTCCTGATAGCACGGACCGATGCCACGCTTGGTGGTACCGATGTTCTTCTTGCCGAGCTTCTGCTCAAAGGCGCCATCCAGATCGATGTGGTACGGCATGATGACATGCGCGTTGCCGCTAATCTTGAGATTCTTGGTGGTGATGCCGTCGGCCTCGAACATGTCGATCTCCTCAAGGACAACCTTGGGGTTGACGACGCAGCCGTTACCGATCACCGACACGTGGTCGGAATACATGATGCCGGAGGGCACCTGGTGCAGGCCGTACTTCTTGCCGTTGACGACGATGGTGTGACCGGCGTTGTTGCCGCCCGAGTAGCGCACGACGGCATCGAAGTCGCCGGCGACCAGGTCGCAAATCTTACCCTTGCCCTCATCGCCCCACTGGGCACCGACCAAAACGGTTGACGGCATGTTTACTCCTTACATTCATGGACTGTCTACGCGCCACGCCGGCACGCAGAAGCACAAAACATTCCCAGTATACCCGTGCAACGGGCGTCTGTCCTACTCCTCGGCATGTGCCCCATCAAGCTCATAGAACTTGGTGGATGCCGGCAGGAACATCAGGTCGACGTCGCCGATCGGGCCCGAACGGTTCTTGGCCACGACGATACGCGTAACGCCCTCGTCGGGTCGATCGTCGCGCGAGGCTTCGGCCTCGTCGGCGGAGCGGTCCAAGAACATAACGATATCGGCGTCCTGCTCGATAGAGCCCGATTCACGAAGGTCGGAAAGCTGCGGGCGCTTGCCGGTACGGGATTCGACCTGACGCGAAAGCTGCGACAGCGCGATGAGCGGGATCTTGAGCTCCTTGGCCATGATCTTCATGCCACGCGACATTTCCGAGACCTCGACGGTACGGCTCTCGGAGCGGCGGCCCGGCGGAGGGCTCACCAGCTGCAGGTAGTCCAGGATGATGATGGCCTTCTCCTTGTTATGGAGCATACGGCGGCTCTTGGCGCGAATCTCAGTCACCGTGGTGCCGGGGGTGTCATCGATCAGAATGTCGAGCTTGGACAAGGTCTGCGTGGCCTCGTTGATGTTGGCCCACTGCTCGGGACTAATGCGGCCCATGCGGAAGTCACTGATCGAGATCATGGCATAGGCGCAAATCAGGCGCTGGGCAATTTCCTTGCCCGACATCTCCAGCGAGAAGAAGCCGACGGTATAGCCCGCAGCGGCGGCGTTGAGTGCCAAGTTCAGAGCGAACGACGTCTTACCCACAGCAGGGCGGGCGCCGATGATGATGAGCTGACCCTCGCGGAAGCCCATGAGCATGCGGTCGAGCGACGGGAAGCCCGTGGGCACGCCCGCAGCCTGGCCACCGGCCTGGCACACTTCCTCGGCCTCGTTATAGGCCTCGACCATAAACTCGGTCAGCGTCTTGTAGCTCGACTTGACCTCGCGCGCCGTAACCTTGAGCAGCTTGCTCTCGGCTAGCTCCACGACCTCTTTGGTGTCGGTGGGGGCGTTATATGCCAGCGCGTTGATCTCGTTGGTGGCGCCGATCAGCTCACGCAGCATCGAATCGCGGCGAACGATGGCGGCATGGTGCTGCCAGTTGACGAGCGACAGGGTCTGACCCATCAACTCCAAAATGTACGCTTCGCCGCCCACGGCATCGAGCTTGTTGATGCTTCGCAGGTAATCGATCAGCGAGATGGAGTCGATGGGAATGCGGCTGTTGTACATATCGACCATCGCGGTATAGATGGTCTTATGAATGGGCCGGTAGAAGTCATCGGGCTGCAGCTCGACCTGGGCCTCCTCGACCACCTCGGGCGACAGCAGCATAGCGGCCAGTACATTGGCCTCTGCATCTTGGTTTTGGGGAAGACCCAACTTTGAGCCGCGGTCCTCGACCGTCAGCCCCGTCTCCCTGTCGTCATATGCCATGAGCATCCTCATTCATATCGCTTGCGGGCATCCATAGTATCAGCCGTGGCTTTAAAACAAGCCGCATCTCGGCAATCATCACCGAACGAAACGGATGAACGGTCCCACAAATAGACCTCACCGCGATATCCCCTATGGCACTCACAGAGCGCAAAAAACAAAAGGGCGCCCTGGTTTCCCAGAGCGCCCTTCTTAGAACAAGATTGTTGCGTTGCAGCAAATGCTACTCGGCAGCAGCCTCAGTCTCGACCTCGGCGGTCTCGGCCTCGGCGACCTCAGCGGCCTCCTCGACCTCAGCCTCGGCAGCGAGCTCCTCGGCGGTAACGCCGACGAGAACGACAACCTCGGCCTTGATCTCGCGGTACAGCGAGATGGCAACGGTGTGGGCGCCGGCAACCTTGATGGGCTTACCGAGCTCGACGCGCTTGCGGTCGATGTCCATACCGAGCTGAGCCTTGATGGCGTCAGCGACCATAGCGGCGGTAACGGAGCCAAAGAGGATGCCCTCGTCGCCGACCTTGACGTCAACGGTGACCGTCTTGCCCTCGAAGGCAGCCTTGGTCTCGTTGGCGGTAGCCAGACGGACGGCCTCGCGCTTGGCGATGTTGTTGCGACGCTCGTCAAGCTGCTTGAGGTTGCCCTTGGTGGCGGCAACAGCGAGCTTCTTGGGGAACAGGAAGTTCTCAGCGTAACCCTGAGCGACCTCTACGACGTCACCCTCGCCGCCCTTGCCCTTGATCTCATCGAGAAGAATAACCTTCATGATGCGTCTCCCTTCTTAGCCGCGGTCGCGGTTGCCACGAGAGGAAACCACGGGGACGGTGTACGGCAGGAGAGCCATCTCGCGGGCGCGCTTGATGGCGTTGGCGATGTCATGCTGATGCTGCGTGCAAGCGCCAGTGACGCGACGGGGCTTGATCTTGCCACGGTCGGTCATGTACTTACGGAGAAGCTGAGTATCCTTATAGTCGATGAACTCAGTGTTCTCCTTGCAGAACTGGCAGTACTTACGACGCGGCTGACGTGCAGAAAAATCATTAGCCATGTCAAAATACCTTTCGTTTGGCAACTTCGGCGAACCGAAGCCGCCTCTCACTCAAAAATAGGTGAACAGCCCTTAAAACGGGATGTCCTCATCGTAGACGTCGACCGCGGGCGGCGTAGCCACCGGTGCGGCAGGACGCGGTGCGGGCGCGGGAGCTGCGGGGGCGTAACCGCCCTGATCGTAGCCACCCTGGCCACCACGGGAGCTCATAAACTCGATCTCATCGACGATGACTTCAAGCTTGCTCCGGCGCTGGCCGTCGCGCTCCCAAGAGCTGTAGCGCAGCTTGCCCTCGATCGCGACCTTGTTTCCCTTTGCCAGGAAACGGCTCACGGCCTCGGCGCGGGTGCCGAACATAGTGCAGTCGACAAAGTTGGGATAGTCCTCCCACTCGCCAGTCTGCGCATTGCGGCGACGATCGTTCACGGCGACGCCAAAGGACA
Source organism: uncultured Collinsella sp. (assembly GCA_900552875.1). Taxonomy (GTDB): domain Bacteria; phylum Actinomycetota; class Coriobacteriia; order Coriobacteriales; family Coriobacteriaceae; genus Collinsella. The sequence goes on from USCS01000009.1 coordinate 9,342, forward strand.
GAACCTGGGTTCCGCCGGCGGTGGCGCGCAGCTCGGGATCGCGGGTGAGGTTACCGGTGATGTTCACTCGATTGATGCTCATAACTCACTACTTCCTCTTGGGGCACAAGCCCAGTCCAAAACGACAGTCTTACTCCTGGTCGTCGCGACGGACGATCATGTGGCGGACCACAGCGTCGGTGATGCGCAGGACGCGATCAAGCTCGGCGATCTGGGTAGGATCTGCGTGGAAGTTGATGAGGGTGTAGTCACCATCGGTGAGGTCGTTGATCTCGTAGGCGAGCTTGCGCTTGCCCCACTCGTCAACGGAGTCGACCTTGCCAGCGCCCTCAGCGATCGTGGTATCGATACGCTTCATAACAGCGAGACGAGTCTCGGGGTCGAGCGACGGGTCAACAAAGAACAGCAGTTCATAAGCCTTCATATTGTCACCTCCTCTGGGCAAATGTGGCTTCAGGTCGTGAAGGTGCGCCTGAAGCAGGAAAAGACTTGGTAATAATATCTTTCAACCTCCCAGGCCGCAAGAATATGCAGCTACAACCTCATGACCTCCACATATGTCCATACTCGCACGACGTTTCATGCGCATTCCAACCAAATGCCGACCAAGAGCTTGACGGATTTGTGGACAAGATACGATGCCGCGGGGACAAGCTGAGCCAAGCCGCAGGTCAACGGGCACAAGGCTGTGGTCGCAAAATGCATACCAGTGGCCCACAGCACCACCCAAAGATTTTTAAATTCATTGCTAAGTCGCTCATGAATACCCCTTTTGAACAATTAAGCTGATCAACCACGCTGGTCGGAAGCCGTTTTTTTTGGCACCTCAAACCCCACTGCAACGCCAAGCGCGGCCGAACGTTTTAAAAAATGCCAACTTTTCTGTTTGCACTTTGCGATTCCTCGTGTATACTGACTTTCGCATTTAACGGAGAGTTGTCCGAGTGGCCGAAGGAGCACGATTGGAAATCGTGTAGGCGTCAAAAGCGTCTCCAGGGTTCAAATCCCTGACTCTCCGCCAGTTAATTCCAAAGCAGGCCTTCGAGCCTGCTTTGTTTTTACCCCACGCGGAGGGGTGGCAGAGTGGTTGAATGCGGCGGTCTCGAAAACCGTTTGGCCTGTATAAGGTCACGAGGGTTCGAATCCCTCCTCCTCCGCCATTTTGGTTGAGAAAGCTCCCGAGAATGGGAGCTTTTTTGTTTTGAGTCCCTTACAAACAAATACGGCGAAGGAGGAGGGATTCGAGCCCGCCCCTCACCAAAAACATGTACGTCACCCTCCAAAACCGACAATTTTCGACATCTTTGGAGGCTGACGTACACGTTTGGATTGAGCTCACGGGAGTGGCACTATTCGGAAGGTGCCTCTTCGTCTCGCATGCCTTTCCAGTTGCGGATAAGCGCCTTGCGTAGTTCGTTTTGCTCTCGCTGGTACCCGGTGTCGGTACAGCGAGGCATGCCGAGTGCTTCGCGAATGTTGTTCATGGCGCGGTGAAAGGCGAGCTGGCTGCCGAACTGAGCCGAAGTGAGCGTAACGATTCGATATCCCATTTGGGAGAGAACGGCCTCTCGCTCCGCATCTGCTCCCTTGCGCTCGAGCTCATCGTGAAAACCGCCCTTATATTCGATACCGAGCGCCCTGCGCTTATAGGTCACGAGCGCATCGATTTTGAGCGTTCGAGCTTTGGCGCAATGCCAGAGACGTTGAGGGATCTCGAGCGGTTTGTTGAGTTCGACACCTCGGATGCCAACGCCGCCTTCGCTTGTTGGGAGCGAGAGGGCGATTGCCGAAGCGGTCTCCATAGGCGAGGCCGAGCGATCGTAGATGTGCCTGAGCGCGAGCCGTGCACGTGTGGCACCGGGTTTGCCGGGGTGCCGATCGAGCAGTTCGGTTATTTCATCCTTGGAGGTGGTGGCTGGTTGCTCGGTATAAGGGTCGGCGGGATTGAGCCTCATGCGATAATCGCCGCAAACTTCATAGCCATATTCGAGATATTCGATCCTATCCATCCACTCGGCAGCGAGCACGAAGGCGAAGGCTTCGTCGGTGATGAAGATTCCGGGCGTCAACTCGTTAATATGCTCGTAGGGAAGATTTTGTCCAAGAATGTGGCAAACGACGCCTTTGGTACGAATTCGCTCAAATTCGAATACAACCGCGATATCGATAGTCTTAAGCATATCGGACGGAATGCCGCAGTCGGTAAGGGCCTGTCGTATGCGCGCAACACGTTGCTGGGTGGAGATGCCTTGTGCGCCTATCTGGTAGTCGTGCCGCGCAAGAGACTGAACCAAATTCTGGGGTGCATGATGGACAAGCCATGCGGTTTTATGCGAAATGAGAACAGGGGTATCCATTGAGGGCCTCTCGCTCTGAGCCGGTATCCAACTCTTATGTCCGTTGAAGTGGGGAAATATACCGGATGTGAGTAAATTAACTCACTCATGCTGTGAGCTCAATCCAAACATGTACGTCAGCCTCCGAAGATGTCAAAAGATGTCGTTTTTGGAGGGTGACGTACATGTTTTGGATCCCTGGCATTCCAGCAGCGCCACGCCCGCGCTCAGTCCCTACCGTTTGCCGAGCAATGGGGTCGCGAGACCCGCCAACCATGTACTATGTACGGGCATTGTCTAAACCCGTAACTCAAAGGAACCCATCTTGCCCGTCGCCGCCGCTATAACCGTTACCTCACATGCCTCGGATGCCATGGTCGCTATCCCCTTTTGGCTCGAGATGTTCGCCGTTGTCGCTGCATCGATCTCGGGCGTGCTGGTTGCGCGCGAGCATAAGCTCGACCTGGTGGGCGCGGTCGCACTCGCCGTGGTCTGTGGCCTGGGCGGCGGTCTTTTACGCGACATGACGCTGCAGGTGGGCAACGTCTACATCCTCAATCAGCCGATGGCACTCCCGCTTTCCATTGCCACGGCGGCCATCATCTACATCTTCCCGGCAATCGTCGATAAACCCGAGAAACTCATCCCATTGCTCGACATCATCTCGGTCGGCATCTACGCCGCCACCGGAGCGGACAAAGCACTGGTTTATGGCTTTGCGCCGGCCGTATGCATCATGATGGGCTTTTTTACCGCGGTGGGTGGCGGCATGTTGCGCGACGGCTTTATGGGCGTGGTTCCGGGCATTTTCCAACGTACTAACTTTTATGCCATCGCCGCCATCGCCGGATCGACAAGCTATGTGTGTCTCGTTATGAGCGGCATCATGAGCAATGTCGCCGCGCTGGTCGTATGCGTCGCGGTGACCATGGGTCTGCGCTGGCTCTCGCTGCGCTTTGATATCAAAAGCCCCACCGAGGAAGACATCGCACGTTTTTTGCATCGCAAAAAGTAGGTGGCGCGGGCTCGTCCCCGAAATGCAACCGAGAGGTTCTTTTAGAGCGCCCGCGCGTTGGGTACCCTGTTAGATACATGTCGAGTATCTAACGAAGGATTCACTATGCCTTGCAACCTAGCACCGTCGTCCCGACGCCGTAAAACGCGTGGCCGCATCGCCCTTCTATTCGCACTGATTGCACTTGCGCTGACCGCGCTTCCCACGACGTCGTTCGCCGGCACAGACACCGCGGGCAACGTGCTCGCAACCGAAGTTGACTCAAATCCGTCTGGCGTCGAAGGCGACCTGTACTGGGCCGGCCAAAGCCTTAACCTAGACGACGCTTCCATCGGTCGCGATATTATCGCGGCAGGCGAGAGCTTGTCGATTCGCGACTGCACTGTGGGCGGCGCCGTTCGCCTGGCGGCGCGCACCATCGATATCTCCAAAACCGCAATCGATGGCAGCGTGACGGTAGCCGGTCAGCATGTCGTGCTCAACACTGGTAGCACCGCCAACTGTTTTTACGCGATGGGTGAGACAGTTGCCCTACGAGGCTCCGCCAAGTCGGCAGCACTTGCAGGCGATACGGTGACCATCGACGGCACCGTCGAGGGCGATGTCGAGGTTTGGGCCGATAAGCTCGTCTTGGGCAAGAATGCCCGCATTACCGGCACCGTGAACGCACACGTCTCCGAGGACCCCGAGCGCGCCGCAGGAGCCGAGGTCGGCGCGCTCAAGATCGACCGCACCGAGAACGAAGATACTTCCACCATTAACGATGTCATCGGCGGCATCGTCACCGCGGCGCTCTCGACCTGCTTTGTCGCTCTGCTGCTCGAGCTCGTCTTTCCGCGAGCGACCGCCAGCGCCGCCGGAATGCTCCACCAGCACCCCACGCCCCTGTGGGTGAGCGGTCTTCTGGGCACGATCGCTATCGTCCCCGCCGTCCTACTGCTGATTATCTCCATCGCTGGCCTGTCGCTTGCCGGAACCCTCTTGTGCGGCGTTATCGGCATCGCGCTGGTCTCCACCGCTTTTGCGGGCTGCACAATCGCCCGCATGGCCGGACATAACCAGAACCGCTACGCCATGGCAGCCGTCGGCGGTATCGCCGCAGGTGCCCTCACGGGACTTCCCCTCATCGGCGACTTCATCAGCGGCGTGGCCTTTGTCTTTATGCTCGGCTGCGTTATCCAAATCATCTGGCGCAACGCTCGCCTCAAGCCGCAGCAGGCCCCCAACACGCCAGGCCTTCCCTCCGCCTAGCCGCCAACCACCACAAAAGGGCCAGGCATATTTATGGTGCTGCAAAGTAACCTGTCCCCTTGCACCAAAAAGGGCGCCGACCATTGCGGTCGACGCCCTTTCTTATTGGCGGTTATAAGCCCCAGCGCTTATTTGTTGACCTGGCCGGCGCGGACGGCAGCCTTCTTGCGGTCGGTGGCGTTGAGCAGACGCTTGCGCAGGCGAATGTTCTTGGGGGTGATCTCGACCAGCTCGTCGTCGGCGATGTACTCCAGCGCCTCCTCCAGCGAGAAGGTGCGGGGCGGCACCAGCTGGACGGAGATATCGGAGGTCGAGGAACGCTGGTTGCCCAGGTTCTTGGTGCGGGCGATGTTGACGACCATGTCGCCGGCCTTGCTGCGCTCGCCCACGATCATGCCCTCATAGCACTCGGTGCCCGGCTCAACGAACAGCTGACCGCGCTCCTGCAGCGTGCCCAGAGCGTAGGCAACGGCCTTCTCGGTAGTCATGGAGATCATGGCGCCGTTCTGACGGTTGCCGATCTCGCCGGCGTAGGGACCATACTCCAGGAAGGTGTGGTAGAACACGCCCTCGCCGTGGGTGACGTTCATGATGCGGTTCTTAAGACCCATGATGCCGCGCGTCGGAATCTTGAACTCGAGGTGCGTCACGATGCCCGAGGTGTCCATGCTCGTCATGATGCCGCCGGAGGTACCGAAGACCTCAACGACCTTGCCCGAGTACTCGTCCGGGCACTCGACGACGGCCTGCTCGACGGGCTCCATCTTGTTGCCGTTCTCGTCCTTCTTAAACAGAACGCGGGGACGACCGACCTGGAACTCAAAGCCCTCGCGGCGCATAGACTCCATCAGGACGGACAGGTGCAGGATACCGCGGCCCGAGACCTCGACGCCGCTCTTGTCCTCGAGCTCCTCGATCTTCATGGTCACGTTGTTCTCGGCCTCGTTGAACAGGCGCTCCTTGAGCTGACGGGCGCCCACGATGTCGCCGTCGCGACCGACGAGCGGGGAGGTCGAAGCCTCAAAGACGATGGACAGGGTCGGCGGGTCGATCTCGATGGGCTCGAGCTCGACGGGGTTCTCGGGGTCGGTGTAAACATCGCCGATATCGGTGCGGTCGATACCCACGACAGCAGCGATATCGCCGGCGCCGACTTCCTGGCACTCAGTGCGACCCAGATAGTCGAAGGTAAAGAGCTGCTTGACGGTAGAGGTGGCGCTGGAGCCGTCGTTCTTGACGACCAGAATCTGGTCGCCCTGGTGGATGGTACCGGAGTACACGCGACCGATGCCGATACGGCCAACGAAGTTGGAGTGGTCGATAGTCACGCACTGCATGGCCAGCGGGGCGTTCTCGTCAACCTCGGGCGCGGGCATATCGTCGATGATCATATCGAGCAGCGGGTACATGTCCATGTTGCCATCCTCGGGATCGAGGCGGGCAAAGCCATTCATGGCGCTGGCGTAGACCACGTGCTCCATGGCGAACTCAAGCTGGTCGTCGGTGGCGCCCAGGTCGGCCATAAGGTCGAGGCAGTCGTTATAGGCCTTCTCGGGGTTGGCGCCCGGACGGTCGATCTTGTTGATAACGATCATGATCTTGAGGCCGGTGTCGATAGCGTGACGCAGCACGAAGCGGGTCTGGGGCATGGGGCCCTCAAAGGCGTCGACCAGCAGCAGGGCGCCGTCGGCCATACGCAGCACGCGCTCGACCTCGCCGCCAAAGTCGGCGTGGCCCGGGGTGTCGATGACGTTGATCTTGACGTCCTTGTACTCGATAGAGATGTTCTTGGCGAGAATCGTAATGCCGCGCTCGCGCTCCTGGTCGTTAGAATCCAGGACGCGGTCCTCGACCTGCTGGTTGGCACGGAAGGCGTCCGTGGCACGCAGGAGCTTGTCGACCATCGTCGTCTTGCCGTGGTCGACGTGGGCGATGATGGCGATGTTCCTCAGATTGTCTACGCGCATGTAGTTCCCCTATCTTCTATCCATATACAAACGGCACGCGTATGCGGCCCGCCCAGCGATACAACGCTCAGCGGGAATATTGAGCCTTTTACCGAAAACTCGTTTATTTTAGCGATTTTAGATGAGAGGGGTTTCCTCACCTGCAGGTTCAGGGTCGCTCCACATAAAACCATCGCCGGCGCCCATGCCCTCATACAGCACATATGCCGAAAAACCGCTCTCGAGCGTAGTCTCAAAGAAGCTCACGAGCAGAGCGTCGTGGTAGCCTCCGTCAATCTCGACGCAGCCGGTATAGCCGATGGCATAGCGGGCGATACGGCCCAGGTCCTCGTCCTTAAGACCCATCTTGTGCTCGGAGATAAAGTTGGTGGCAGCCTCGAGGCATGCCTCCTCGCCGTCCTCGTCGAGCGCCGCCAGATATCGGTTGGAAGCAGCGTCCTCAATCGCCACAACTACGCCCGGATTCTCGCCGGCGGCAAGATCGTCCAAGAACGCACCAATCAGGTCACACACCATGGCGTCGAGCTCGGCGGAGACGTTACCGGCGTCCTGCATATCCTGTGCCATCTTTAGACCTTCCCATCGAGTCTGGCGTCGTTACAGTCCTTGTGCCTCGGCGGCGATCTTGGCGGCAGCGTCGCGGGCGCGCATCATATCCATCGCGCGCTTGTCGAGCACCTTGATCTGACTGGTCAGCATTACCGCATCGACCACACCCCAGATCACGAGGCCCGTAGAGATCGAAAACCCAAGCGCACCAACTGTACCACGAAGGCGTGAGCAGATTGCCGCAACAAGGACGGAGATGACAACCATCTTGATAAACGAGCCGCGCCGCTCGCGAAGTGTGCGGGCCTGTGTCACATATGCAATGCGAGCTGCCTCAGAAGCCTCCGAGCGCATCTGGGCCTCGCGCGCAATGGCAGCCGCCTCGGCAGAAACTCCGGCGTTCATCAGCGCATGCCCCGTCGCGTGTTTGTCGAGCATTTAGAAATCATCGGGTGAGAGCGTATGGACGAACTCATCGAACTTCTCGAACTCCTGCTCGTCGTCAACTTCTTCGGCATGGGCGGAAACGGTACCCAGGCGATTCATGATGTCGTCCTCCACAAACATGGGGGCATTGCTGCGCACGGCAAGGGCAATGGCATCACTGGGGCGGGCGTCGATCTTGCGCTCGTCACCATCGGCCAGTACGACGATCGTCGCATAGAACACCGGCGGCTCGGCGCGAACGATCTCGATGCGCTCGAGCTTGGCGCCCAGGGCGTCAACGGTATCGAGCAACAGGTCATGGGTAATCGGGCGCTCGGCGCGGCCGCTATCGATGCCGCGGCTGATGGCAGCAGCTTCAAACGAACCAGTCTGAATGGAAAGGGAACGCAGCGGCGCGGACGAGTCCGATTTGCCGCTGCGCTCACGAAGCACGATAAGCGATGGCACGGGACCGGCGGCCATGACGATGGTCTCTATGTCGACACGAACCATGGAACACCTCCGGTACGTAGCGGTTAACACGCGGCAGCCCGCCGCATTGAATAGCTATACTACCCAATCTTTCGCACAGCACACAAAATCAAGGTAGTTAATTTGGAACGGGGCTTTTTTGACTACTTTCAGTAGGTAAGAAAAAAGCCCCGAGGCAACGCCCCAGGGCTCTTCACGGTTTTGATGGTGGACCTGACAAGATTCGAACTTGTGACCTCCCGGTTATCAGCCGGACGCTCTAACCAACTGAGCTACAGGTCCATCATGGTGGAGGTTAGGGGGATCGAACCCCTGACCTCAGGCTTGCAAAGCCCGCGCTCTCCCAGCTGAGCTAAACCCCCACGGAGACAGTAATAAACACCCCAGCGGCGACTCGGCTCTCGCTGGGGTGTTTATTGCGAAAGAAAGTGGTGGACCTGACAAGATTCGAACTTGTGACCTCCCGGTTATCAGCCGGACGCTC
>USCS01000010.1 GCA_900552875.1 uncultured Collinsella sp.
AGCACGCGGCTGTTAACCGCGCTGTTGTAGGTTCGAGTCCTACCCGGGGAGCCAGAATTTCTCAGCCCTTTCCGTTGGGCTTTAAATTCCTCGGTAGCTCAATGGTAGAGCACGCGGCTGTTAACCGCGCTGTTGTAGGTTCGAGTCCTACCCGGGGAGCCAGGTTGTAAAACCCGTCGCTTATGTGGCGGGTTTTTTCATGCCGCGATCGCCGTTCGCGAACGTTACCGTATCAACATTTCGTGTCGAGGATGTAATCCCGAGGCCCGCCACCTCAACACGGCGCGGTCGTTGTAGAATATTGCAATGATTGCTCCCACGACATGGTGCCGCGAGCACCAGATAAGGAGATTCTTGTGTCTGAGACCATTAACGGCAGCCTGAGCGTCTCGAACGACGTTATTGCCGATATTGCCGGTTATGCCGCGATGACGTGCTATGGCGTCGTCGGTATGGCTGAGCAGCTCCAGGGCGCCGAGAGCGTGCGCCTGTTTGCCGGTCAGCGCCTCCGCAAGGGCGTGCTTGTCTCCGCCGACGAGAACGGCCTTACGGTCGATCTTCACGTCGTGCTCGAGAACGGCGTCAACATGAAGTCCGTCTGCCACAATCTTTCGAGCTCCGTTGCCTTTACCCTGCAGGAGATCGCCCAGATCGATCCCGCCAGCCTTAAGATCGGCATCCACATCGACGCGCTCAAGAGCCGTCTGAACTAGCATCCGAAAACGGAGATTCAAATACCCATGATTGCAAAGACCATTCGCACCTGTTTTCCGATCGCTGCGGCTGCCGTTTCCGACAAGGCCGAGGAGATCAACAAGCTCAACGTCTTCCCCGTACCCGACGGCGACACCGGCACCAACATGTCGCTCACGCTCGCCTCGGTGACCAAGGAGCTTTCCGCCCTTCCCGCCGATGCCGACATGGAGGCCATCGCAGGCGCCATCACCCACGGCTCCCTTATGGGCGCCCGCGGTAACTCCGGCGTTATCACGTCGCAGATTCTGCGCGGCGTGGCCGAGGGCCTTGTCTCTGCCGACGAGCCTATTACGTCCGCCAACATTGCCTTCGCCTTCCGTCGTGCCGTCAAGGTTGCCTTCCAGGCTGTCCGCAAGCCCATCGAGGGCACGATCCTCACGGTCCTGCGCGATGTCTCGACCAAGGCCGATGAGTGCGAAAAGAAGAAGTTCTCGGCCGAGGACGCGCTCGATGCCATCGTCGTCGAGGCCTACCAGTCCGTCGCTCGCACGCCCGACCTGCTGCCCGTTCTGAAGGAGAACGGCGTGGTCGACTCCGGCGCCTTCGGCTTTGCCATCTTCCTGGAGAACTTTGTTGCCGCCGCGCTTGGTCGCAGCACCGTTGTCGAGGATTTCTCCGCTACGTTTGACTCCGCCGGCTCTGCCCGCGATGCCGCTCTTGGCCGTGTTGAGATCGAGGCTAACGACGACTGGGAGGGCTCGGAGTTCCGCTACTGCAACGAGTTCCTCTTTAAGGCTGACGCCCCGTTTGACGAGGACGAGTGCCTTAAGTTCCTAGGCTCCATGGGCGACTGTGAGCTGCTCGTGGGCGCCTATCCCGACTACAAGATCCATGTGCACTCCAACACCCCCAACCTGGTGCTCGAGCACATGCTGCAGCTCGGTCAGATCTATGAGGTCTTTATCCACAACATGGAGATGGAGGCCCACGACCGTACCGCCAAGATCCACGAGGATCAGGAAAAGGCCGCCGAGCCCGCCAAGGCGCTGGGCTTTGTCGCCGTTGCCGCCGGTTCCGGCGAGGCCGACATCCTCAAGTCCCTTGGCGTCGACGTGGTCGTCTCCGGTGGCCAGACTATGAATCCCTCGACCGCCGACCTGCTGGGCGCGGTGGACCAGGTCAACGCGACCTCGGTCATCATCCTGCCCAATAACGGCAACATCCGCATGGCTGCCGAGGCTGCCGCTTCTGCCTGCACGGACAAGAAGGTTGCCGTCGTTCCCACCAAGACCGTTCCGCAGGCGTTCTCCGCGCTGTTCGCGGTCCTGCCCGATTCCGAGCTCGAGGACGCCGTCGCCGCCATGGTCGACGCCATCAGCGAGGTCCGCGATGGCGAGGTCACCCGCGCCGTGCGCGATTCCAGCGCCTCTGACGGCTCTCCGATTCACTCCGGTGACGTTATGGGTATCATCGCCGGCTCCATCGACGTGGTCGGCTCCGACGTGAAGCAGGTCACGCTCGACTGCATCAACCGCATGCAGGAGGAAGAGGAGGGTGACGCGCTGACGATTCTGGCCGGCGAGGAGCTGTCCGATGAGGCCTTCCAGGAGATCGTCGACGCCGTCGAGGAGGCTCAGCCCGATCTGGAGATCGACGCCCATCGTGGCGAGCAGCCGCTCTATCCCGTGATCTTCTCGATCGAGTAGGCAACTGCCCATGTCCGAGCTGTGCTCCGTGCCGCGCGTGTCGGAGCGCTTTGCCCAGAGCAATGCGCTCGACGAGGATATCGCGCGGCTCAAATATGTTTCGGGTAAACGTGAGGAGGCCCTTCGCCGTCTGGGAATTCAGACGGTGGGGGACCTCCTTCTCCATATCCCTCATCGATACCTCGACTTTACCCGTTCTTGGTCTATCGAGATGGCGCCCATCGGTACCGTGTGCACCATCATCGCCACGGTCGACCGTATCGTCCAAAAGCAGCCGCGCCCGCGTATGCAGGTGACCGAGGTCTCACTTGTTGACGAGACGGGCGTGCTGCAGGTAGCCTTTTTCCGCCAGCCCTGGATTGCCCAGCAGCTTAAGCAGGGCGACCGCCTGGCCGTGATGGGCAAGGTCGAGTTTGCCTACGGTTTTAAGCAGATGGCCTCGCCTCACTTTGAAAAGCTCGAGGACGGGCGCGCCGCAGGCACCATTCTGCCGGTCCATTACGTGAGCGATGGCGTGAGCCAGGCGTGGATGCGCCGCATCGTAAGCGGCGCGCTCGAGGTCGTCGGCAATCCGTTCGATCCGATTCCCGCGCCGTTGCGCGCAAAGCGGAAGCTCATGAGCAATGCCCGCGCGTTGCGTTCGATCCATTTTCCATCGAGTATGGCCGAGCGCGATATCGCGCGCGCACGGCTTGCCTACGAGGAGTGCCTCTACCTGCAGCTGGCGTTGCGTCTGCGCAACGACGGCGGCCTGGTCGATGTGGTGCCCTATGCCCACACCGCGGGCGAGCACCTGGCCGCGCTCAAGCAAGCCCTACCGTTTTCGCTGAGCGACGAGCAGGAGGCCGCGTTCCAGGATATCCTGCGCGATATGTGCGATGACGGGCGCGTGATGAACCGCCTGCTGTTGGGTGATGTCGGTACCGGTAAGACCGCCGTTGCCGCCTGCGCACTGGCTGTGGCTGCCGATAGCGGCACGCAGGCCTGCGTTATGGCGCCCACGGGCGTGCTGGCGCGCCAATATGCCGATAAGACCGGCCCTCTGCTCTCGCAGGCCGGCATGTCCTGGGCGCTTCTGACGGGTGCCACGCCGGCTGCAGAGCGCGAGCGCATCCATGCACAGCTGGAATCGGGCGAGCTTAACGTGCTCTTTGGCACCCACGCGGTGCTTTCGGATAACGTTGCGTTCAAGCATCTATCGCTCGTGGTCATCGATGAGCAGCACCGCTTTGGTGTGGGCCAGCGCAACGCCCTGCGCGCGAAGGGCCCCGGTGCCGATCTGCTCGTTATGACGGCAACGCCCATCCCGCGTACGCTGGCGCTTTCGGTCTACGGGGATCTGGATACGAGCATCATCCGCCACCGGCCTGTTCCGGGTGCCGGTGTGACCACACACGTGCTCACCGAGTCGAGCCGCGACCTCGCCTATGGCGCCATTCGCGAGGCGCATGAAAAGGGTCAGCAGGCCTACGTGATTTGTCCGCTCGTGGAGCCGAGCGATTCGGCCGATGAGCTGGAAGACGTGCCCGGTATTGCCCGCGACGACGAGGGCCGCGTGACGGTCCCCGTGCCGCTTCACGATACGGCGACCGAGCTCGACCGACTGCGTCTGGCGTTGCCGGGGCTTGCCATCGAGCGCCTTCACGGCCGCATGCCAGCGGGGGAGAAGGATCGGGTCATCGATGCCTTCAAGCGTGGCGAGATCGACGTGCTCGTCTCGACTACGGTGGTCGAGGTGGGCGTCGACGTGCCTAACGCCACCGTTATGGTCATCGAGAACGGCGAGCGCTTTGGCTTGGCGGCTCTGCACCAGCTGCGCGGCCGCGTGGGCCGTGGCAGCGTGTCGGGCACCTGCCTGGTCATGACGCACTCCAAGGGCAACGGCGGCGCATCGGCGGCGCAAGATCGTCTGCAATCGCTCGAAAAGACCTCGGACGGCTTTACACTCGCCCAGATGGACCTGCGTCTGCGTCACGAGGGCGAAATCCTGGGGTACCGCCAGCACGGCGGCGTGACCCTGCGCTTTGTCGACCTGGATGCCGACGAGGAACTGATCGAGTGGGCCCATTTGGACGCGGTCGAGCTCTTGCGGTATGCTAGCACCCTTGACTCCGTGGCGACGCGCCCCTTGCGCGACGCGGTCGCCATGCGCTATCGACATATCTTTAAGGAGGTCAGCGGAGGATGAGAATCATCGGCGGCGAATGGCGCGGTCGTAAGATCGAGGAGCCCCGTGGTCGCGATGTCACCCGCCCCACGACTGATCGCGTGCGCGAGGCGTGCGCATCTATGGTCATGTCGGCATTCGATTTCGATCTGGACGAGGTCCGTGTGCTGGACGCCTTTGGCGGCTCCGGTGCCTTAGGGTTAGAGATGCTCTCTCGTGGGGCCCGCTCGCTCACGACGTTTGAGATCGATCGCAACGCCGCGCGGCTCATTACCAAGAATATCGAGTCGCTCTGCCGTGACCGTGCGCGTTGGCGCGTGGTCACGGGCGACATGCTGGCGATTGCCTCGCGCGGTCGTGTACCGGGCGGCCCCTTTGATCTGGTCCTGCTCGACCCGCCCTATGCTTTTGGTGCCGAGCCGGTCGAGGAACTGCTGCAGAACCTGGCTCAGCAGGGTCTGCTTGCACCTGGCGCTTTTGCCCTGTTTGAGCATGCCGCCGCCGATGCGGGCGCGCATCCGGTAGGCTTTGAGACTGTACGTGAGAAGCGCTACGGCATTACCTCGGTCGACCTGCTTCGTTGGGTCGGCGATGACGACGGTGAGGGCGATAGTGCCGTCACCGATGCTGATAACAACGATGCCACGACGTTTCAGGAGGACGCCCATGAATGACACCATCAACCGCGTGATCGTCCCGGGCACCTTTGATCCCATCACGTTTGGCCATATCGATGTGATCCGCCGCGCCCGACGCATCTTTCCCAGCGTGATCGTCGCTGTTGCCGAGTCGCAGGGTAAAAACGGTGTGGGCACCACGTTTATGCTCGATGAGCGCGTGGCGCTGGCCCGCGAGGCGCTCGGTGATGTCGACGGCGTCGAGGTCCTGCCCTTTACCGGCCTCTTGGTCGACTTCGCTCGTGAGCAGGGGGCGGGGGCCGTGGTCAAGGGTCTGCGCGCCATGACCGACTTTGAGTATGAGCTGCAGCAGGCCGACCTTAACTATCGCCTGGATAGTGAGCTGGAGTCCATCTTTGTCATGAGTGCGCCGCAGTACGGCTATATCTCGAGCTCGGTCGTTCGCCAGATCGCCTCGCTCGGCAGTGACGTATCGACGTTTGTCCCGTCCAACGTGGTCGAAGCGCTCAAACATCGCTTTTCGTGACGTTTCTTATTGCCAGGTGGCATGTGGTAAACTAGCACGATGATATGTTACCTATGAAAGGAGACCGGATGCCGGGCGAGAATTTTCCTGGCGATAGGATCGTCAGCTTGGTCGATGAGCTCGAAGGGCTGATCGAGGAAGCCAAGCCGCCTTTCGGCAAGAACGCTCAGTTCAAGGTCATCGACGCCGACGTGTTCTTCAACATCCTCGACGAGATCCGCATGAGCTATCCCGAGGAGTGGCAGAAGTCCCGCCGTATCCTTAAGGAGCGCGAGGAGCTTATGGCTTCCGCCGCCGCTCAGGCCGATTCCATCATCGCCGACGCTCAGCAGCAGGCCCTCACCATTGCCGGTGAGCAGGAGATCGTCCGCCTTGCGCAGCAGCAGGCCGACGACATCCGCGATCGTGCCCAGCAGTACGAGCGCGAGACGCGTTATGCTGCCGAGGACTACGCAGAGCAGGTCTTTACGCACCTGGAGGAGAACCTCAAGAGCCTGACCGGCACCGTTACCCGTTGCCGTCAGCAGCTCAACGAGGGTGCCGCCCAGCAGAATGGTCAGTGGTAATGGCTGAGTTCCTGAGCGTTACCGTCGATCTTTCCGAGCAGCTCGAGTTTCCTGGAGATTCGTATCCGCTGACCGGTAAGGTCGATGTCGCCACCTACACGGTGGGCGAGAAGGAGTACCAGCTACAGGACGGCATCGACTACGACGTTGTCTTTACCAATGCCGGTACCGGTGTCTTGCTCACGGGCATGGTTCGCGCGCACGCCACCGGCGAGTGCGACCGTTGCCTGGAGCCCGCCTCGTTTGATATCGCCGGCGAGATCGAGGAGTTCTACCTCTTTGAGGAACCCGAGGATCCCGAGGCCTACGAGGACGGCTACGAGCTCCTGGGTGAGGACCGTATCGTTGATCTGGGTGAGCCTATCAATGACGCGGTCGTTATGGACACGCCGTTTGTGGTGCTCTGCAAGCCCGATTGCCGTGGTCTGTGCCCCACATGCGGTTGCAATCTCAACGTCGAGCAATGCGATTGCGCCGCCCAGGCAGAGGCAGAATGGGCCGCTGCCACGGAAAATCCATTTGCAGCATTGAAGAATCTCAAGCTTGATGAGTAAAACTGTGGTAGTATCGCTACTTGCGCGTAATCGCCACACTGGATAGTTCATAAGGAAGGTCACTATGCCCGTACCTAAACAAAAGCAGGGTCGTATCCGCACTCACACCCGTCGTTCCGCCAACATGAAGATCTCGGCTGCGGCTCAGTCCACGTGCCCCCGTTGCGGTGCTGTCAAGCTCCCGCATCACGTGTGCCCCAGCTGCGGTTTCTACAAGGACCGCGAGGTTATCGTTACCGAGTAACGGTATACTCTGGATGCGATGCCGTTCCAAATGGAACCACAATGGCCGGCTCAATGAGTCGGCCATTTTTGTATAAGGAGCTTGTATATGAGTAACGTTCGCGTTTGTGTAGACGTTGTGGGCGGAGACGAGAAACCTCAGGTTGTTCTTGATGGTATCGAGGCTGCGCTTGCCGCCGATCCCGATATCGAGGTCTTGGCAGCTGGTCCCGCCGAAATCGTCAATCCCTTTGCAGCTTCCCATGCACGTGTTGAGGCCCTTGAGGCGCCTGACGTTATCGCCATGGATGACGATCCCATTCGCGCCGTGATGACCAAGCGTAAGTCGTCGATCGTGCTTTCTTGCCGCGCCATTAAGAAGGGCAACGCGGATGCGTTCTTCTCCGCCGGCTCCACCGGTGCCATGACCGCCGCCGCCACCGCCTATGTGACGCCGTTTAGGTATCAGGCCGAAGGCAAGAAGCAGCCGGTGCGCCCCTGTCTGACCAATGCGCTGCCCAATCGCGCCGGCGGTCTGACGGTGCTGTGCGACATGGGCGCCAACCCCGATGTCGAGGTCGATGACATGGTGCGTTTTGCCCAGATGGGTAGCGCCTATGCCCGCGTCGTCCTGGGCATCGAGCATCCCCGCGTGGGCCTGCTTGCCAATGGCACCGAGGACGAGAAGGGTTCCAACTTTACCAAGGCCTGCTTCCCGGCCATGAAAGCCGCCGTTCCCGGCTTTGTGGGCAACTGCGAAGGCACCGACCTCACCTCGGGCAATTTCGATGTCGTCGTTGCCGATGGCATGTCGGGCAATATTGCGCTCAAGGCCACCGAGGGCGCTGCCAAGTTTTTGCTGCAGGAACTCAAGGGTGCCTTTATGGCCTCGCTCGGCACCAAGATCACCGCGCTGCTCATCAAAAAGCAGATGCGCGAGATTAAGGCCAAGCTCTCTGGTGATGCCAAGGGCGGTGCGATTCTTTTGGGCCTGCGTGGCGTGGTCCTAATCGGCCATGGCGCCACCTCGGTCGAGGCTGTTAAAAACGGTACGCTCGCGGCGGCCGAAGCCGTGCGCGCGGGGCTGGTCGAGAACGTCGCCAACTCCATGGACGGCATCGTTTTGTAAGAGCGAGTTAGAGCGCTGTTATGTGCCTCGCGGCCTGCTTCGTGGGGTAGAATCAGAACCGTGTCTTGGTACCGCCCGGGCGGTACCATTCTTTTGGTATTCATTCACTATGAGAGGAAGCGCTATGGATCGCTCCGAAATCTTCGACAAGATCGCCGAGGTCGCTGCTGACGTTCTGGGCGTCGATGTTGCCGAAATTAGCGATGAGACCACCTTTGACGATCTCGATGCCAACTCGCTCGAGCGCCTGCAGCTGGTTACGGCTATCGAGGACGAGTTCAACCTCGAGATCGATGACGAGACTCTGCTCTCGCTCAACTCTGTCGCCGACGCCGTCGACGCGATCGAACACGCCAGGGAGGCCTAGGTCTTGGCTTTGTCTGAACGACTTACGCGTGCCCAGGAAATCCTGGGCCACGAGTTCAATAATAAGGTACTGCTGCGCGCGGCGCTTACGCATCCCTCGGCAGTCGAGGGCCAGCCGGTTTCTGCCAGCTATGAGCGCCTTGAGTTCTTGGGCGATTCCATTTTGGGCGCCGTCGTCGCCCGTTCGCTCTTTGAGTCCTATCCGGAGTTTGACGAGGGCAAGCTCACGCGCCTGAAGGTGTCGCTTGTCTCGGGCGCCACGCTGTCCGAGGTTTCTCACGAGTTGGGCATCGACGACATCATCATCTTTGGTGCCTCCGAGACCGGTACCGGTGCGCGCGGCCTGCATTCGGCGCTCGAGAACGTCTACGAGTCGCTCGTGGGCGCGCTGTACCTGGACGCCGGCTGGGATGCCGCAGCGGAGTTTATCCACCGTACGCTTAAGCCGCATTTGGCTTCCGAGCGTGCCGAGCACCCCGCGAACCCCAAATCGTTCTTGCAGGAGTGCGTGCAAGCCGACGGTCACGAACCCCCGGCGTATAAGCTCGTTGGCTCCGAGGGCCCGGCGCATGCGCCCACCTTTACCGCCGTGGTGTTGATCGATGGTATTCGCCAGGGTCGCGGCTCCGGCTCCTCAAAGAAGGAAGCCGAGGGAGCCGCTGCACTCGAGGCACTTGACCGCATGGGCTACACCACCAACGGCGTGATTCTCAACAAGAAGCCTGTTTAAGCGAGGAACCGTGTATCTCAAGTCCCTCACGCTCAAAGGGTTCAAGTCGTTTGCCGACCGCGCCCATATGACGTTTGAGCCGGGCCTGACCGTCATCGTCGGTCCCAACGGCTCGGGAAAATCGAACATCTCTGACTCGATTCTGTGGGTCCTGGGCGAGCAGAGCGCCAAGCAGCTGCGCGGCCAGGCCATGGAGGATGTCATCTTCTCGGGCTCGTCAGCGCGCAAGCCGGTGGGTGTCGCCGAGGTCACTCTGGTGCTCGATAACTCGGATCATATGCTGCCCGTCGACTTTGACGAGGTCGCCATCACCCGTCGTATGTATCGCTCGGGCGAAAGCGAGTACCTCATCAACTCGAGCCCGTGCCGCCTGATGGACATTCAGGACATCCTGCACGATTCGGGCCTGGGTAAGGATACGCATTCCATCATCAGCCAGGGCAAGCTCGACGCCATTTTGCAGAGCCGCCCCGAGGAGCGCCGTGCCCTCATCGAGGAGGCCGCCGGCATCTCCAAGCACAAACGCCGCAAGGAGCGTGCGCTCAAAAAGATTAAATCGATGGACGAGCACTTGACCCGTGCCCGCGACATCAATAAGGAAATCGCCCGTCAGCTGCGGCCGCTGGAGCGTCAGGTCGATCGCGCGCGCAAGTACAAAGAGCTGTCCTCGCGCGCGAACGAACTTACGCAGATGCTGGCCGTCGACGAGCTTCGTTCGCTGCAGTCGCAGTGGAACGACTTGGAGAGCCGCTCCAAGGAAGGCGCCGCCGAGCTGGAGCTTGCGCAGTACCGCATGGGCGAAAAGGAGCGCGAGCTCGAGAAGCTCCAGGTTATGCTCGAGGAAAAGGGCCTGTTTGTGGGCGACCTGGGCGAGCAGCGCCGCCATATGCAAGACGTGGTCGGCCGCATTAACTCCGATATGCGCCTGCTCGAGGAAAAGGGCCACAACATGGTGTCGCGCCTGTCCGACATGCGTGGCCAGATCTCGAGCTCCGAGCATCAGCGTCGTCGCGTGGTCGAGGAGCTCGAGGACGCGCGTGCACAGCTTGAGGAAGTGACCGGCGCGCACATGCAGGCCCAGGAGGACGTTGACGCCGCTGGTCCTGCCGCCGCTGAGCTCCACGAGCGGCGCGTGGCGCTCGACAATCAGATTTCGCAGCTTACGCGTGAGCAACGCGATGTGCAGCGTGTGGCCGATAACGCGGCGCTCGAACTCGCCAAGGTGAAGGACTCGCTGAGCAACGCCGAGGTCGAGGACAACATGTACGCCTCGCGCCTGGAGCAGATTGATGAACAGCTCGAGGAGGTTACAGCATCGCTTGATAGCCGTCGCGACCGTGCTGAGGAGCTTGAGAGTGCCCTTGAGGCGGCTCGTCAGGCCCAGAACGATGCGCGCGAGGCCACCGAGGTCGCCCGTGCAGCCCTGAAGGACTTGCGTAATCGTGAGAGCGAGGCGCGCAACAAGCTGTCCGAGGTGCGCTCGGAGCTTGCCAGCCAAAAGAAGCTTGATGCCCGCATGGCAGACAGCTCGCCGCTGGTGAGCCGTCTGATGGGCGCACTGGGCGATGATGTCTCAGGCCGTCTGGGCGACGTGCTCGACGCCCCTCGTGAGCTTGAGGGCCTGGTTGAGCAACTACTTGCCGGCGATATCGATGCTCTTTTGTTTGATGATGCCGCTACGCTTGAGCGCGCCGGTCGTGCGGCTTTGGACCAAAAGAAGGCTTCGGGCGAGGCGCTGCTGATGGCGCGCGGCGTGAGTGGCTCTGCTGCCGCCGAGGGCGCTGCCGGTACGCGTCTGGTCGATCGTCTGTCCGTGCGCTCCGGTTATGGCCCGGTTGTCGAGGCCCTTCTCGGCGGCTATTACGTGGTCGATGACTTGGCTGCCGCGTTGGCTGCCCCTGTCGTTGACGGTGTGACTTACGTGACCCCCGATGGCGCCCGCGTCGCCTGCGGCGGCCTGGTGCGTGTGGGCCTCGATGCTGGCGAGGCGTCGGGTGCCTTGGAGCGCAAGCGTCGCATTCGCGAGCTGGAGGGCCTGGAGCCCGATCTAGCTGCTGTGTTTGAGCATGTGTCGGATCAGGTCGTCGAGGCCAATGCGGCCGTTGAGGAGGCGCGTGCCGCCGAGGGCGATGCCGCCGGCGAGATCGCCCGTCTTGAGGGCGAGCGCCGCTCGCTGCTCTCCGAGATTGGCCGCCTGGAGCAAAGCGCCTACAACGCCGAGGTCGAGCGCGTGTGCATCTCCAAGCGCCGCGAGCAGGCCGCCGAGGCCGTTCGCGCTGCGCGCCCGCGCGTTGACGAACTCACCCGTTCGCGCGACGAGGCGCGTGCACAGGCAAGCGACCTGGGTCTCCAGATTGCCGAAGCCAACGACGAGCTCGATCGCGTGCGTCGTGACGATTCCGAGGCAGCCGGCAAGCTCGCCGATGCCAAGGTCCGCCTGGCTCAGACGAGCGAGCGTCTGCGTTCGCTGAAGGGCCGTGTGCCCGACTTGGAGCATCGACTCGAGGGCATCGACCGCCGTATCCGCGGAACACGCCAGGCCTCGCGCTCACTCGAGCTGCTGCGCCTGCGTGTCGACCCCATGCACGAGCGCTATTCGGCCCTGCTGGATCGCGCATCGGATTGGGCCGCGCGTCTGCGTGATCAGGCTTCGCTCGAGGAGGCGGACTCGGCCTCGCTCAAGAAGACCATCGAAGACGCCAAGGCCGAGGTCTCCCGCGCCAAGGAGTGGGTCGATGCCGCCACGGCGACGCAAAACGAGTTCAAGGTTTCCCGCGGCAAGCTCGAGGTGCAGGTGGAGGCGGCCATCAAGGCCATTACCGCCGATGGCACTACGGTGCTCGAGGAAGCGCTCATGCTTCCTGCTCCCACCGACCGCGACGCCGCCGAGCGCGAGCTCAACCAGCTCGTGCGCCAGATTAACAACCTGGGCCCTGTGAACCAGGTTGCCATGGAGGAGTACGAGCAGCTCAAGCGCCGCGCCGATTACATCGAGGAGCAGCTGGCCGATCTGGAGAGCGCGCGCAAGGCGCTCACCAAGATTACCGTGGCCATCGACCGTAAGATGCGTAAAGCCTTCTTGGTGACCTTCGAGAAGGTCGATGCGAACTTCCGTGAGATCTTCGCCATGCTGTTCCCGGGTGGCCAGGCTCATCTTGAGATGACCGATCCCGAGCATCCTGCCGAGACGGGCATTGAGGTTGTGGCGCAGCCGCGCGGCAAGCGCATTACTAAGATGATGCTCATGTCGGGTGGCGAGAAGAGTCTGACGGCGCTCGCCCTGCTCTTTGCCGTGTACCGCACGCGCACGGTGCCGTTCTATGTGCTGGACGAGGTCGAGGCGGCGCTTGATGACGCCAACCTGTCCAAGCTCATCGGAGCCCTCGATGTGCTGCGTTCCGATACACAGCTCTTGGTCATTTCGCATCAGCGTCGTACTATGGAGGACGCTGACGTTCTCTATGGCGTCTCGATGCAAGCCGACGGCGTCAGCCGCGTCGTCTCGCAAAAACTCGATCGCGAAACCGGAAAGGTCGTGAATGCATAATGGGATTCTTTGACGCTCTCTCGCGCGGACTTGAGCGCAGCCGCGAGGCCCTCAATGAGGTCTTCTACTTTGGCGGCGAGGTCGACGAGGACTTTTGGGAGGACCTTGAGGACACCCTCGTCATGGGTGACATGGGTGCCGAGGTCGCTATTCAGGTCTCCGATGACCTGCGCGAGACGGCCGCCAAGAAAAACCTCAAGACCGCTCCGCAGCTCCGTCGTGCCCTAGCCGAGCAGCTCGAGGGCCATTTTGTGCCTGTTGAGCGTGATCCGTTTTCCGATACGCCGAGCTGCGTGCTGTTTGTGGGCATCAACGGCGCCGGCAAGACCACAACGGTCGGCAAGATTGCGAGCGCCATGGCTGCCCGCGGCAAGAACGTGGTGATCGGTTCTGCCGATACCTTCCGCGCCGCCGCCATCGAGCAGCTCGATGTGTGGGGTCAGCGCGCCGGCGTCCCCGTCATCAAGCGCGATCGCGGTTCCGACCCGGCGAGCGTGTGCTACGACGTGCTCGATGAGGCCGACAGGCGCGGCAGCGACCTGGTGCTGATCGACACCGCCGGTCGTCTGCACACAAGCCCCGAACTCATGCGCGAGCTTGCCAAGGTGGTTAACGTGACGCGTAAGCGCGCCGCCAATATGGCCGCCGGCCCCATGCCCGTCTCGGTCGTGCTCGTGATCGATGCCGCCACCGGCCAGAACGGTCTGAACCAGGCGCTCGAGTTTAACGAGGCGCTGGGCCTGGACGGTATTATCATGACCAAGCTCGACGGCACGGCAAAAGGCGGTATCGCCATGGCCGTGGCTGAGAAGCTCAAGCTCCCGATCCTGCGCATTGGCGTGGGCGAGCAGGTCGATGACCTGCAGGAGTTCAATGCCAAAGATTTCTGCCGCGCCCTGGTGGGCGAGTCCAATTAAGGAGTAACCAGTGTTTGATTCTCTGAGCGATCGCCTCAACGACACATTTGACCGCCTGCGCGGCAAGGGTAAGCTGACCGAGGCCGATATCACCTCGGCCATGCGCGACATTCGCATGGCGCTGCTCGAGGCCGACGTCAACTTCAAGGTCGTCAAGGAGTTCGTTGCTAAGACCAAGGAGCGCTGCATGACCGCCGAGGTCATGGAGTCGCTGTCGCCGGCGCAAAACGTCGTCAAGATCGTGCTCGACGAGCTCACCGAGATGCTTGGCTCAACCGAGAGCAAGCTCGTTTTTAGCAACCGCATTCCTAATGTCATCATGCTCGTGGGCCTGCAGGGCTCCGGTAAGACCACGGCTGCCGTAAAGCTTGCCTACCTGCTCAAGAAGCAGGGCCGCTCGCCGCTGCTCGCCGCGTGCGACGTCTACCGTCCCGCTGCTGCCGACCAGCTTGCCACGCTCGGTGGCGAGATCGGCGTGCCGGTCTTCCGCGGTGACGGCGAGCATCCGGTCGACATCGCCAAGGGCGCCATCCAGGAGGCCGTCGACCACCTGCGTGACGTGGTCATCGTCGATACCGCCGGCCGCCTGCAGATCGACGAGCAGATGATGCAGGAGGCCGTCGACATCAAGAAGGCCGTCAAGCCCGACCAGGTGCTGATGGTCGTCGACGCCATGACCGGCCAGGATATCGTCAACGTGGTCTCGACGTTTGCTGAGCGCACCGACTTTGATGGTGTGATTATCTCCAAGCTCGACGGTGACGCCCGTGGCGGTGGCGCGCTTTCGGTGCGTCAGGTGACCGGCAAGCCCATCAAGTTTGTGAGCATGGGCGAGAAACCCGATTCGCTTGAGCCGTTCTATCCCGATCGCATGGCCAAGCGAATCTTGGGCATGGGCGACGTTGTCGGCATCATCGAGAAGGCCCAGGAGGCCGCCGATGCCGAACAGCTCGAGGCTGCCGAGCGCATGCTGCGCGAGGGCTTTACCATGAACGACATGCTCGACCAGATGAAAGCCGTCAAAAAGATGGGCGGCATGAAGGGTATCCTGGGCATGCTCCCCGGTGGCCAGCGCGCGCTCAACCAGATGGGCGGTAACCTGGACGAGGGCATCTTCGACAAGAACGAGGCCATCATCATGTCGATGACCAAGGAGGAGCGTCTGCGTCCCTCCATCATCAACGGCCAGCGTCGCGCGCGTATCGCCAAGGGCGCCGGTGTGACCCCCACCGAGGTCAATAGCCTTATGAAGCAGTGGGGCGAGATGAACAAGATGATGGGCCGCATGCGCACGATGGCCAATCAGGCACAGGCCGGCGGCAAGAAGGGCAAAAAGGGCAAGAAGGGCAAGAAGATGCGCATGCCCAATATTCCCGGTCTGGATGCCATGGGCTTGGGCGGCATGGGCGGCCTGGGAACGGGTGATCCTAAGTCCGATATGGACCTGCTGCGCCAGATGGAAGCGCAGATGCGCAATAAGAAATAGGGCTGTAATTCCAGCTTGATATGGCAAAGGCCACTCGGAAGCTACCGGGTGGCCTTTGTTGTTGGCTTTGATAGTTGGGCTGCGTTCAGCGTCGCGCCCCGAGCTCGCGGTGCAGTGCCGTTAGTGGCAGCCGCAGCCCTCGTGGCCCTCGTGCTCGTGATGGCCGTGGCAGCTGCAGGACTCGCCATGTTCGTGGGCGTGGTCGTGGTCATGGCCGTGGCAGCCGCACGTGGCCTCGCCGTTCTGTGCGAGCGTTCCGGCGATAAGGGCCTCGACACAAGCGTCGCAGCTGCCCTGAGCTCCTGCGTATACCGTGATGCCGGCTTGGGCAAGCGCGTTGATGGCGCCACCGCCGATGCCGCCGCAGATGAGCGTGTCCACGCCACCGTTGGCGAGCAGGCCCGCAAGGGCACCGTGACCGGTGCCGTCGGTGCCCACGACCTGCTCGTTGAGTACCTTGCCATCCTGAATGTCGTAGATCTTGAACTGCTCGCTGCGGCCAAAGTGCATAAAGATGTTGCCGTTGTCGTACGTGGTTGCCACCCTCATGGTGTCGACCTCCTTTGCTGGCCATGCGGCCGTCGTTGCGGTGATGGGGGAGTACGCGATATTGCCGCCCTCGATGACGAGCGCCCGCCCGTTGACCAGCGCGTTTGCCACCTTGCGATGTGCGCGGCTGCAGATGGCCGCCACGGTGGCGCGGGCGATGCCCATGTGCTGGGCGACGGCCTCCTGATTGAGGCCTTCCAGGTCGCACAGGCGCAGTACTTCGAGCTCATCGACCGTCATCTCGATGGCGTCTCCGCTGGCAAGGCCGTCGGGGGTAAAGCCGCGATATTCGGGGATGATCCCAACACGGCGTATTTTTTCGCGTCTTCCTGCCATACTCTCTCCAAATCTGACATATGTCAGTAATAGGATAGCGTGTATGCGGTTCCGCGCAAGCTTTTTTAGCATACCTTGATTATTAACTTCATCCGAACACTTCCCACATTCATCCGCACATGTGCGGAT
>USCS01000011.1 GCA_900552875.1 uncultured Collinsella sp.
AAACGCCGGTGCCACCAGCCACATCAGTATCGTGATCAGGCAGCCGTACACCACCGAGATCGTCATGGCGTCCTTGAGCACCTGACGCGCGCGATCGCCCTTGCCCGCGCCGGCATTTTGCGCCGTGAGTGCGCTGACGGTGGCACCCATGGAGCTCGGGACGATGAACAAAAAGCTGATCATCTTCTCGACCAGGCCCACGGCGGCGGCGTCGACGAGCCCTCGATGGTTGGCGATGACGGTGATAAACATAAACGCCACCTGGATGCAGCCGTCCTGCACGGCCACAGGCACGCCGATCTTAAGAATGCTGCCGAGCACCTCGGGCTGGGGACGCAGGTCGCTGCGCTTAACGTGGATGTTCGTGCGGCGGCTCTTAAGCCACACGAGCGCGAGGGCAACGCTGGCCGTCTGGGCGGTTACCGTGCCGAGCGCCGCGCCCACGGGGCCGAGCCCCATGTGTCCGATAAACAGAAAGTCGAGCGCGATGTTGATGATGCATGCCACGCCAATCACGTACATGGGCGAGCGCGAATCGCCCAGCCCGCGAAAGATGGCCGAAAGGATGTTGTACGCGGCGATAAACGGAATGCCGACAAAGCAGATGCGCAGGTAGGCAGCGGTTCCTTCGACCGCCTCGGCCGGCGTGCCAATGAGCGCCACGATCTGTGGGCACAGTGCGAGCAGGACAGCGGCCAGCACCACCGAGACACCCATAAAGAGCGTGATGGTGTTGCCGATGGCGGTCTCGGCGCGGTCAAACCGACGCGAACCCACGGCGTGGCCGACGATAACCGTCGTTCCCATGGCCAGGCCCACGAGCGTCACGGTAATGATATAGAGCGTCTGCGCACCATTGCCCACGGCGGTGATGCCGGCGGCGCCGCTAAACTGTCCCATCATGTACAGGTCGGCCATGCCGTAGAGCATCTGCAAAAAGTACGAGAGCATATAAGGCAGGGCAAAGACCGCGATGGTCTTGAGGACATTGCCGCGTGTGAGGTCGTGTTCCATGGGCGGGGCTTTCTGGCTGGGTCTGTTTACGTACCAGTGTAGTGAAAACCCTACAACGATTGTAGAGTCAAGGTTTGTGTTGGCGACAGGGCGAAAAAGTCACGCTCGCGTTCATTTCCAATTGAATACGGACGTGCGCCCTGTGAGCATGGCGCCTGCACTGGCCTTGCAGAAATCTATTTCGGAACACTTGACACCGCCGCACGGCGCGCCATAATACGTGGGTTTGCGAACAACGTTTGATGGGGGATGAACCTGCGTGCGCAATCTCAAGATTCTGTTTTCCTATCTGGGGGCATACCGCCGCGACGCCATACTCGGCGTGCTCTTTGTGACGGCCGAGACGGCGCTCGAGCTGTTTATCCCGGTCATCATGGCAAATATCATCGATGTGGGCGTGCCCGCGGGCGACATCAACTACATGCTGTTGCAGGGCACGTATATGCTGGTATGCGCCGCATGTTCGCTGGTACTTGGCTTGGGCTATGCACGCACGTCTGCTCGCGTCGCCTCGGGGCTGGGCGCTAACCTGCGCGAGGCCGAGTATCGCAAGATCCAGACGCTCGCTTTTGGCAATCTGGACAACTACGACGCCAGCTCGCTGGTCACTCGCATGACCACCGACATCACCGTGATTCAAAACGCTATCGGCAACGGCTTTCGCCCTATGGTGCGCGGCCCCGTGACGCTTATCGTCGGCTTGGTCTATGCGCTGGTGCTGTCGCGCCCGCTCGCCACTGTATTTGCGATCATCCTGCCGGTGCTGGCGATCGTGCTGGGCGTTATTACCTACCGTGTCAGTCCGCTCTACCGCCAGCTGCAGACCTCGATGGACCATCTCAACGGTGTGGTGCAGGAAGACCTCACCGCCGTGCGCGCCGTCAAAGCGTACGTGCGCGCCGAGCACGAGGAGGCCAAGTTCGATGCCGTCAATACCGAGCTTGCGCACACGGCGACGAAGACCTTTGGCAACGCCGTGTTCAACCTGCCGGTGTTTCAGCTGTCGATGTACGTGGCGGCGCTTTCCATTCTGTGGATCGGCGGCCGCATGATCATCGAAGGTCGCTTGGGCGTGGGCTCGCTCACGGGCTTTATGAGCTACGTGCTGCTGATCATGAACTCGCTCATGATGATTTCCAACGTGTTTTTGCTGCTCACCCGCGCACTTGCCAGCGTGGAGCGCATCTCGCGGGTGCTCGACGAGCGTTCGCTTATTCAAGCGCCCGACGCTGCCGCTGCCGTGCACGAGGTGGCCGACGGAGGCATCGAGTTTCGCGACGTGTCGTTTAAGTACCGCGCGGATGCTGCCGAGGATGTGCTCGAGCATATCGACCTTCGCATCGAGAGCGGCTCGACGGTGGGCATCCTCGGCGGCACGGGCTCGGGCAAGAGCTCGCTTGTGCAGCTGATCGCGCGCCTGTACGACGCCACCGAAGGCGCCGTGCTCGTGGGCGGGCGCGATGTGCGCAATTACGACCTGGTTGCCCTGCGCGACGCCGTGGGTATCGTGCTGCAAAAGAACGTGCTGTTTACGGGTACCGTGCGCGAGAACCTGCAGTGGGGCAATCCGCAGGCGTCGGACGATGAGCTCCTCGCGGCCTGCCGGGCGGCATGCGTGGACGAGTTCCTGGATCGCATCGGCGGGCTGGACGGCGAGTTGGGCCAAGGCGGCGCCGGTGTTTCGGGCGGCCAGAAGCAACGCCTGTGCATTGCGCGCACGCTGCTCAAGCATCCGCGCGTGCTCATTTTTGATGACTCAACCAGCGCGGTCGATATGGCGACCGACGCTAAGATTCGCGAGCATATTGCTCAGATTCCCAATACGACGGTGATTGTCATTGCGCAGCGCATTGCGAGCGTTATGGATGCCGACCGCATCGTGGTGTTGGACGACGGCTGTGTCCACGGTGTGGGCACGCACGAGGAGCTGCTGGCGGGCGACGCCATTTATCAGGAGATTTATGCCTCGCAGATGGAGTTTGCGGGGGATGCGGGCGTCGTGGATGGCGCAAATGCCCTGTCTTCCTCTGGCCCCAGTGGATCGCTTCAGGCTGCGAAAGGAGATGAGCATCGTGCCTAAGACATCCGCTCAGGCCCGTCCCGCCAATCTGGCGCAGACGCTTCGCCGCCTGCTCTCCTACATGGGGCATGCCAAGTTCTCGCTGCTCGCAGTGGGTGTGCTTGCCTCTGTGGCCGCCATCGCAAGCCTTGCCGGTACCTACATGGTGCGCCCCATCGTCAACGGTTTGGCAACGGGCGGCGAGGAACTGCTCGCCAGGCAGGTTATCTTTACCGCTGCCATCTACGCCGCGGGCGTGCTCTCGGCTCTGGGCTACTCGCAGATTATGGTGCGCGCGGCCCAGCGCGTGGTCTCCGATATCCGCCGCGACCTGTTTGCGCACATCCAGATGCTGCCGCTGAGCTACTTCGACAGCACGCGCTCGGGTGACATCATGAGCTTCTTTACCAACGACGTCGACACCGTCTCCGAGGCGCTCAACAACAGCTTTGCCAACGTGATTCAGGCGAGCATCCAGGTGGTCGGCACCACGGCCATGCTCATCATCCTCAACTGGCAGCTCACGATTATCACGCTCGTGTGCGATGTGGCCATTGTGCTGTACGCGCGCTACTCGGGCATGCGTTCCAAGCGCTTTTTTGCCGCCCAACAGGCGTCGCTGGGCGATTTGGACGGATATATCGAAGAGATGGTCTCGGGCCAAAAGGTCATCAAGGTCTTTAACCGCGAGCGGGTCAACGTGGCTGGTTTTGACGTGCGCAACCAAGAACTGCGCCGCACCGGTGGCGCCGCGCAAGCCTACGCCAACTCGATGGTGCCCATGACCGTGGTGATCGGCTATGCCAACTACGCCATCGTCGCCGTGGCGGGCGGCATGCTCTGCATCAAGGGGCTCGCCGATGTAGGTGCGCTCGCGAGCTACCTGGTTTTTGTGCGTCAGGCCGCCATGCCCATCAACCAGTTTACGCAGCTGGGCAACTTTTTGCTCAACGCGCTGGCCGGTGCCGAGCGCTTGTTTGCCGCCATGGACCTTAAGCCCGAGGTGGACGAGGGCTGCGTGGAGCTGGTGCAGACGGGCGACGCCGCGTGGGCGTGGAAGATTCCCGAGGGCCAGGGCGTGGGCACATATGGGCACCTGCACGACGTGGCCGCTGTTGATGAGTCGGGCCGTGCGGTGGCCGCCGACGGTACCGAGCTTACGTGCGGCCTAGTTCCGCTTGCCGGTGACGTGCGCTTCCACGCCGTGGACTTTTCCTACGTGCCGGGCACGCGCGTGCTCACGGACCTCAACCTGTTTGCCAAGCCGGGACAAAAGATCGCTTTTGTGGGTTCGACGGGCGCCGGAAAGACGACCATCACCAACCTCATCAACCGCTTCTACGAGGTCGATGACGGCGAGATCACGTACGACGGCATCGACGTCAAGCACATCGCCAAGGCCAGCCTGCGCGGGTCGCTCGGCATTGTGCTGCAGGATACGCACCTGTTTAGCGGCACCATTGCGCAGAATATCCGCTTTGGCAAGCTCGACGCGACCGACGAGGAAGTGCGCGCTGCCGCCGAGGCCGCCTGCGCCGACTCGTTTATCCGCCGCTTGCCACAAGGCTACGACACGCCGGTTACGGCCGATGGTGCTAACCTGTCACAGGGCCAGCGGCAGCTGCTCGCTATCGCGCGCGTGGCCGTGGCCGATCCGCCGGTGCTCATCCTGGACGAGGCGACAAGCTCCATCGACACGCGCACCGAAAAGCTCATCGAGCGCGGCATGGACCGCATCATGCGCGGACGCACCACGTTTATGATCGCGCACCGCCTGTCCACCGTCCGCGACGCCGACGCGATCATGGTCCTCGAACACGGCCGCATCATCGAACGCGGAACCCACGAGGAGCTTCTAGCCCAGCACGGCGAGTACTGGCAGCTGGCACACGGCTTAAAGGAGCTGGATTAACCCGTTTGAGCACGGTGCCTTGGCTCTCCATGCTCCTCACCCCGCCTCAAACCGTCCCAACATTCGACGCTTTTTGCCAATATCAGGAAAAGCATCGAATGTTGGGACGGTTTTTCTGTCATCCGACCAGGCGGAATCGCTAACTTGCATGCGAAGGTGTGCGAATCTGCGAGCAGGGGAATAAGGTTGGCTATCCGACCCATTGGAGGGCTCATGGACCTGCCGATCGTCCTGTCCCATAAGACTGCCTGGCTGTACCACAACGTGGCGCGCCCGTCCGAGCCGCTCTCGCGAGCAAGCAGCCTATACGATGAGGACTCGCTTGCTAGCGAGGCGGAGCCGACTGCGGGCCTGCCCAAATTGGGGCTCGATGCCAAAGGGCTAAGAATATCTGCGGCGGTCGAGATTGTTACCGACTACCTGGCCTCACTTGGCATTCCGCATGAGGAGCTCGATCGTATTGACACGCTGGTTGGCTTCGATTTTGAACGCTCTCGGCCGGCGGGTCTCCGACGCCATGTGTTTGGGGCGCCCATACCCTCGGAGCATCTTATCGAGGTGGCAGAAGGGCTCTTGGTGGTCGACGAAGCCATGTGCTTTGTCCAGGCGGGTTCGTGGATGAGCGAGCCCGAGCAGCTGGAATATGGCTACGAAATCTGTGCCCGCTACCATTTGAATCATCTGTCGACAGGCGATTATATCGAGATGGGGCAGAGGTATACCGTTGCCGACTTGATTGCCTATTGCAATGAGAACCGATCTCGTCAGGGGGCTATACGCGCGGCCGCCGTGCTCAAACGCGTGCACGATGGCGCGCGGTCGCCCATGGAGACGGCCACCGCAATCATGGTCGTAGCAAAACGTTCCCAGGGAGGGCTGGGATACGCCAAGATTGAGCTCAACCATCGGGTCGATGTTCCCAACGAGTTCAAGTATCTCGCAAAGGCCGGGTATTTCGAGATCGACGTATATGCGCCTGCGAGCGGTACGGGGATTGAATACAACGGCTCGGACCATCTTGATAAACAGCGCAGCGCGTCGGATGCGGAGCGTATGACCGTGCTGAGCGCGCTGGGCTTTAGGATGATCGTCCTCACCGGGACTCAGTTTGCCCATCAGCTGCAATTGCACCGGGCGATGAATGCCATCGCGCTCGCTATGGGTCTTAAGTGCGACCGAAGCGAAGCGTTCCAGAAACGTCAAAACGACCTGCGAGAATTCGTGATTCGGCACTGGGACGGCGGCCTTTAGGGGCGCTTTGGTCCTTCTACGGGGTGCTGCGGGCAGGCAAACCATCACAACATTCGACGTTTTTCGCCAAAATCGGAAAAAGCATCGAATGTTGTGATGGTTTGCATGCTGAGGACGGGCTTGGAAAGTCCGTTTTGCTCGAAGCGACCTGTCCTGTCGTACGGGTGTCGGCATGATTCTCCCGTGGGGTATTATGTTTTCCGAAGAATAAAACGCCGCGTGAGGGGAGGGCCGCGTGGACGGGCGCGTGCAACATGACGGCTTTGGCCGCGACATCAACTACCTGCGCATTGCCGTGACCGACAAGTGCAATTTCCGCTGCATCTACTGCATGCCCGCCGACGGCGTGGCGCCACGCGAGCACGAGGAGCTGCTCAGTGCCGAGGAAATCACCCGTTTTGTGCGTCTGGTGGCGGGGGAGGGCATTCGCCGCGTGCGCCTGACGGGTGGCGAGCCGCTGGTCAGCCGCCGCATTATCCCGCTCATTCGCGATATCCGCGCGATCCCGCAGATCGAGGATATCTCGCTCACCACCAACGGCTCACTGCTGCCCAAGCTGGCGCCGGAGCTCAAAGACGCCGGGCTCGACCGCGTCAACATTTCGCTCGACACGCTCGACCCCGCGCTCTTTGGAAAGATCACGCGCCTGGGCCGGCTCGAGCAGACCATGGCGGGCATTGATGCGGCGCTAACCTGGGGCTTTGAGCCGGTTAAGGTCAACTGCGTGGTGGTCCGCCGGCTCAACCAAGATGTGGCGGTCCTCGCGCGCTTGACCGTCGACCGCCCCATTCACCTGCGCTTTATCGAATACATGCCCATCGGCGACGAGCACACGAGCTCGCATTGCGTCGTGGACCCGCACGCGCCAACGCTCAATCCCGAGCTGTGGGACGCGAGCGACACCGTGCCGAGCGACGAGCTGCGGGCCAGCATCAATGCCGGCGCCGCCGCGGCGGGCCTGGGCGAGCTTGAGCCACTCGACATCAGCGACGCTCCTGCCGGTGCCGGTCCCGCGCGCTACTGGCGCTTCCCGGACGCGGCAGGTACGGTCGGCTTCATTAGCGCCATGTCCAACCATTTTTGCGCGAGCTGCAACCGTCTGCGCCTGACGGCGGACGGCAGCGTGCGTCCCTGCCTGTTCAGCGATGCCGAGTATTCGGTTCGCGAGGCGCTGCGCCGTGGTGATGATATGCAGGTACTTTCGATTTGGCGCGATGCCGTGGCCCACAAACCGCAGGAACACGCGATAATTGAGGGCACGCAACGATTTATGTCCCAAATCGGAGGATGATCATATGGCCAAGAGCAGGTACGCCGATGCCACCAAGGCCGCTCGCAGGGCCGCGATGTCTGCCCACAAAGTCACGGCTGCGGCCGGCGATGTCGCCACGACCGCGCAGCCGACTGCCAGCGCTGCCACCGAGCCCGCCCGTGACGCCCGTCGCGACGAGCTGACGCACGTGGACGCCAAGGGCGAGGTGCGCATGGTCGACGTGTCCGACAAGGCCGAGACCCATCGCATTGCCATCGCCGAGGGCACCATCCTCATGCATCCCGAGACGCAGGCTATGGTGCTGCAGGACCGCGCCAAAAAGGGCGACGTGCTTGCCTGCGCGCGTGTGGCGGGCATTATGGCCATCAAACGCACGAGCGACATCATCCCTATGTGCCATCCGCTGCTCATCACCAAAAGCAAGTGCGATATCGAGCCCATCGCTCCGGCGGGAACGCCGGCCGACGAGACGCCCGAGGGCTGGGCGCCGGCGCGTCCCGACGGACAGGTCGGTTTTCATGTGCTGGTCACGGCGGGCGTGACGGGCAAGACGGGCATCGAGATGGAGGCGCTGACCGGCGCGAGTGCCGCGTGCTTGACCATCTACGACATGTGCAAGGCCGTCGACCGTGGCATGGAGATCGTCGACGTGCGTCTGCTGCACAAGGAGGGTGGCCGTTCGGGCGTATGGGACCGTGCAGAGCGTCAAGCTGCTGCTGCCGAGGCCGCCGCTGCCGATGGTGTCGTGCCTGCGAGCGCATCCGCCCCGGCCGTGCCCGCAGCTCCCACCCCGGCTCCCCCCGCGATCGCGTTTATCGGCTACCAGAACTCGGGCAAGACCACACTGGTCGAGAAGGTCATCGCCGAGCTTACCCGTCGCGGCCTGCGCGTGGGTTCGCTCAAACATCATGGGCATCACGGCTTCGACATCGACGTGCCTGCCAAGGATACCTGGCGTCATCACCAGGCAGGCTCCAAGCACGTGGGCCTCATCTGCGCCACGCGCTGGGCGGAGTACGCCGACACGCGCGAGGAGGACGAGATGCCCGCGCGCGAGCTGCTGTCGCGTTACAACGACGTCGATGTGGTGATCATCGAGGGCTACAAGACCGAGGGCTTCGACAATATCGTGGTCGCGCGTTCCGGCGTCGACCGTCTGCGTGGCAAGAGCTCGCTCGATCTGGTCGACGGCCGCACACTGGCCCTAGCCTGCAACGAGGCCCTGGCACGCCAGGCTTTTGACGCCGGCTTTGCGACCCGAGCCATCAACATCAACGACGCCCGAGCCATCTGCGATTTGATTCAAGACTATCTCGCCTAAAACCTGCCAAAAAGGGACAGGTTTATTTTGGCAGGTTTTATCTGGGCAAACGTCATTTCCACCACAAAGGGGACAGGCACCTTTGTGGTGGTTTTTGCTTTGGTAGATGTTTGGGACATGCCTTAAAATCTACCAAGTAGTTCATCCGGGCGAAGACGGAGAGAAGGGGCCCGATGCGTCCTTAACGTTGCATACGGTAAGATTGAGTCGATGGTCGGCGGTCAATGCCCGCGGCCCGTATTCGTATGCAACAAGGAGCGCCCATGTCCCTATCTCTATTCTCAAAATCTCACTCGTCGCTGTCCGCGCGGGCTAAGCGCCTGGTGGCAATGCGGTTTCTCATCTACACCGGCTTCCAAACCAGCTACTTTATCGGCGTCATCGGAACGCTCACCTATGCGGACGGCGCTTCGGTCATCGCGACGTCGCTGGCCGTCCTGTTCATGAACGTTTTCGTGATCCTGGGATCCTTTGCGGGTGGCGCGGAGCTCGACGCCTGGGGTCCGCGCCGCCATTTCTTGCTGAGCATCATCGGCGCTCTCGCAACTGGCACGGCAATCATCGCCTTTGGTAGCGCGACCGGCGTCGTCCTACTCGGCGCGGTGTTTCTGGGCTTTACGATGGGATTCGCCCAGCCCATCGCCACGTCCTATCCGGCCTACCTCACCGACGATCCTGTCGAGCTCAAAGACATCAACTCTGCCATCGCCATGTTCTCAAACGTGAGTATTATCGTCGGGCCCACGTTGGGCGGCTTTGTCGCAGCTGCTGCATCGTCGCGCGCGGTGTTCGTGCTCATGATGCTCTTTACCGTGCTGGCGTTCGTCGTCGGCTGGGGCTTTAGGCCGCAGACCAGCCATGTCGCCGGGCATGCGGATGCCGATTCGGCGGAGGAAGGGGAGCGTGCGGGACAAAGCTCCAACCCCAGCACGTCCGCCCGCGCCACCTTCGCAGCCAGCATCAAGACAGTCTTCACCAACAGCGTCCTCGCGCTACTTTTCTGCATCATTTTTCTTTCGAACTTTGGCTACGGAGCCTTCGATCCGCTTGAGTCGTTTTTCTATCGCGACGTCCTGCACGTCGGCGTCGAATGGATGGGCTGGCTATCGTCGGCCTGCGGTGTGGGCGCGGTGCTGGGCGCCGTGGTCGCGCTCCGCATACCGCCGCGCTTCGTCAGCCTCAAAACGCTGCTCGTGGCGCTCATGTCCGTGGGTCTGGGAAGCCTACTCTACGTGGGCACGCCGTACGTGGGCGTGGCGCTCGTCGGCCAGATCGCCCTGGGCGTGGCCTGGGGCGTCGTCAACCCGCTCCATAACACTATTGTGCAAACGACGGCCCCGCTCGAGCAGCTCGGTCGCGTCAACTCGGTCATGGGCTTTGGCAACATGTTCGCCGGCGTGGCCCCGCTGGCGATTGCCCCGTGGCTGGCGGCAACATTTGGCGTGCAACAGACACTCGTAGGCGCGGGCCTGGTTGTAACGGCAGTGCCCGCGGCGCTGCTGCTGTTTGGGCGCAAGCATTTGGATCGTGCTGCAAAACGGTAAGAAACCGTCACAACATTCGATGAAAATCGCGATTTTGCCGAAAAACGCCGAATGTTGTGATGGATTGCGCCGAGGCCCGAGCACCACAAGCCGTCACAAAGGGGTCAGGCACCTTTGTGGTGGTCGGGCCCCAGCGGCCCGCGCATTGGTATACCATGTACGGCGCTTACGAATACATCCCACACCGCCGCACAACCCAGAAAGGCCCCCATGGACACCACCTTCAGCCACATCAAAGCCGTGTTCTGCGATATCGACGGTACGCTGCTCACGAGCCAGCACACGGTGTCCCCGCGCACCGTGGCGGCGATCCGCGCCCTGCGCGAGCGTGGCGTGCTCTTTGGCCTGTGCACCGGGCGCGACGCCCACGCGACCGAGGCCATGTACGAGCTCTGGGGCATCGAAGGCCTGGTGGACGTGCTCGTGGGCTGTGGCGGCGCCGAGGTCATCGACCGCGCGCACGACATCAACGAGCTGAGCTATCCGCTGCCGGGCGAGACTATCGCGCGCATCTGCGAGCACATGGCGGACCTTCCGGCAACACCCGTCTGCCCCCGAGGCGGCGTGTTCTACGTGCCCGAGAGCAACGCGTGCGTCGAGCACCTGTCGCGCGTCGACGGCGTGCCCTACCAGGTGGTCGATTTTGCCGAGTTCTTGCGCGAGCCGCAGTCCAAGGTGATGTTTACCATGGTGCCCGAGGTGATGCCGCAGGTCATCGAGCGAGCATCGGCGTTTGCCGATAACACTGTTAAGGCGGCGGCTCTGCAAACCACGCAGCGGCTCTACGAGTTCATGGATCCGCGCGTGTCCAAGACACGCGGCCTTGTGCGCGTGGCGGAGCTCAACGACATGGAGCTCCAGAACATCTGCGTGTTTGGCGATGCCGACAACGACACCTGCATGGTGACCGATGCCGGCGTGGGTGTGGCCATGGCAAACGGCAGCGACGCCACCCGCTCCGCCGCCGATTTTGTAACCGCGAGCAACGACGAAGACGGCATCGCGACCTTTATCGAGGAGCATCTGCTGTAACACTGGGGGAGAACCACCACGAAGGGGACAGGCACCTTTGTGGTGGCCTCAGGCAATTTGGGCGAATTGATGCCTAAAATCTGCGCGAAAATTCAAATATGATTGTCTGAACATCACGCTTCTAACCACCGATGGGTTAAAGATATTCTCATCAGTTTGGTAGGGCATTCATCCCGGTTGATGACCTACCGCTCACGGTCGATTTTCGACCGTTCACAGGATGTTTGCTCTTGAGCAAAATGTTATGCAAATAAATAAAATGCTATTAAAAAACTGATAACTAACTTATTTACCAGTAGAAACAGATATTTCAGAGCGAATAAACAAAGGCAAATCTGAACAATTGTCAAGAGAATTGAGAACTTGCTACAAAAATGTCGGTTTTGCTGCTCAGATGTTTAAACAATAGTTACAATAGTATAACTAATCGAGCGCAATTACAGATTGCGCAGATACGTTTGATAGGGAAAGAGCAAGATCGCGGTCTCTTGGGGAGGAGACATCGATGAAAGCGAATTCAGAAAAAACTAAGCAGAGTAATAAAGCGACACGTCGTGTACTGGCAGGCGTTTTGTGCGGAGCCTCCGTTTTGAGCCTGGTACTGTCGCTCGTCATGCCTTCGATCTCCCAGGCCATTGCCAACGATGCCCAGATGGTTTCTACCGAGAAAACTGTGATGGGGGGGGGTTCCTCCAGTGAGTCTACTGATGTAGACAACACCAACAACGGGGATACCGAAAGGCAGGATAACAACGACGTCAAGAATGACGAAGCCTCTGGGGACGCTGGTGCGGCGAGCCTGTTGCCCGATGACGCAGGGGTTGAGGATGCTGTACAGCCTGCGGATGACAGTGCTAATGATGAGGGCGATATTGCTCTAGCTGTGGAAGACGCGGACGGATATACGCAGATTAATACAGCGCAGGACCTCTACGATTACCTTCAAAAAGATAAAAAAACCGGCAAGTTTCGCCTGAATGCCGATGTCGAGTATGCAAGTGACATTACGTTGGGCGCAGGTGAGGTGACCTTAGATTTAAATGGTCACAAGATTAAGCATAATGGTACCGAATCAGGTCGCAACAACATGTCCATGTTCAATGTGCCCGAGGGTGCGACGCTCACGATTGAGGATCTGCAGCAGGCGGCTGATAACAAGTTCGAGCAGGGTGGCGACAAAAACGGCAACCTTGCTAAGCTCGATTACGACGGCACAACGCCCAGTAAGCTCACATACTACGTGACTGAGTCGACTTCGAGTGACACTGCTACTACCGAGACCCTTTTCAGGCACGAGGTTGACATCAATGGCGCCATCGTGGGCACCACTACTGGCTCCACAATGAATCTCATCGACGTCTATGCGGGTGGTACGTTTAACCTTCAGAGCGGCGTACTGACCACGGCTCAGGGCGCAAATGTTCGCCACCTGATTTATGCCGAGAACGGCTCTAACGTCACCATGAGTGGCGGATACGTTTGTGGTGCTTCTGTGGGCAGAGATGGTGCTGGTGCTGGAATTGCTGTCATTGGCAACTCAACCCTGGAGATCTCTGACGGCGTAATCGCTGGTAACTATGCCCCCAGTGGCGGCGGCGTTTATGCCATGAATTCTACGGTAAACATGGTTGGCGGTATTATCTCCGGCAACGGTACAAATAGTTATCAAAGAGGTTATGGCGCGGGAATTTGTGCTGTGGACTCTATGGTGACCATTACGAATGGTCACATCACCAATAACAAATATCAGTTCTACCAGGACGCTGAGAATGACTGGGGGCATCTCGGTTTCGGTTGTCACGGTGGTGGCGGCATTGCTGCCTTTAGCTCCACTGAAGGACAGAAAAAAGGCGGTCTGGTTATTAGCGGCGGCTACATCACGGGCAACTACTCTGCCGAGGCTGGCGGCGGCGTTTATGCTGGCGCTTGGAATAAACCTCTTTCCGGGTTTGCGTTTTATGGTGGAATCATCGCCAGCAATGTGGCGCAAAACTCAGAGGGTGGCGGCATCCGTATCGCTGCGCCTACAGTTGGCGAATTTAATGTGAGCGGCAAGAAAGCCTACATCACTAACAATACGACCAATACTACCAACGACTGGGGCGGCGGTGGCGTATTCGTCCAGGGCAGCAGCGAAAACAACGTTCAGCCGGCAAGGCTCGAGATATATAACGCGCTGATTACCAACAATCGTGCCAATGGCTTTGGCGGCGGGTTTGCCGCTTGCCCGACTGGTAAGACTGCCATTACCGATACAAATGGCATCGCGATTTTCGGTAATTCTGACGGTAAATCTGACGGTAATGGTTATAACCGATCGGGCGGCACCAACGGCAAGAACGATGACGCAGATAAACTCCCTGACGGCGGAGGCGGCGAAATAACTGAAGACTTTAAAAATGCCGGTCACCAGGATCTTTTTCTTATTCGCGATAGTACTAACCCTGAATTGCTGCCGTATATCGCTGCCGTAACAGGTCAGATGCTTGGTGGCGGAGCTGCCAAATGGACGGGCACGATCGACGGTAAGCCTAAGACCATCAGCAAGTATGACGGAGCCCAAGCCAAGTACATGATTGGCCTAAGGTCCGACTCGTTCGTTGATGATCAAAATGTCGCTATAGGGCTGGCTTCGTTATATATCACAGGCAACAAATCCAACATCCACGGTGGCGGAATCATGACCAACGGCGACGTTGTCGCCGGCTCCACCACGGAAGTGAAGGT
Organism: uncultured Collinsella sp.; assembly: GCA_900552875.1. Classification (GTDB taxonomy): domain Bacteria; phylum Actinomycetota; class Coriobacteriia; order Coriobacteriales; family Coriobacteriaceae; genus Collinsella. The sequence goes on from USCS01000011.1 coordinate 14,134, forward strand.
TTACCCCAAGATGAAGCTCAACGGCACCAAGGTGTTTGAGGGCGGCTCGCTTGAAGGAAATGACTTTAATTTCCAGCTGCTCAAGCAGAACGAGATCAAGGATGAGAGCGGTCGGGTTACGGGATATACGGTGCCGAGTTTTGATGCCAATGGCAAACTGCACCCCAATGGCTGCTCAGTGGTTGATACGGCTGTAAACGCGAAAAACGGCAGCTTCTCCTTTAACCTGAGCGAAGTATACGCTGATGCCGGCCTTGTTTACTACTTGGTAGAGGATCCGGGCACGGACAAGGACGTGGATTACGACAAGACTATCTACAGGATAGATCCTCAGGTCGTAAAGGACGATAAAAAGTCGCATAGCGTGCTTGGTATCGAGTACACGTACTACACGGTCGAAAGCGTGGCTCTTACTAAGATTGCTGCCGATGGTAGTAAAACCGATACTCAGGTTAAACCAGAGAACGAAGACGGCATTGCATGCGTTGCACTTACTGACGGTGCGACCTTCACCAACTACATCCCCAGCGGTGTCTGGACTCCCAAGGCGACTAAGGTCGTTGAGGGTGGCGAGATGAAGGAGTTTACACTTCAGCTCGCGAAAGACAGCAGCTTTAAAGACGAAGACATCGTCGGCGCTGCCGTGACCTCTGGTAATAATAAGGAGCAGACGCTTTCGTTCAAGGACGTCACTGATAAAGATAAAACGATTGAGCTCAAGTACTCGCTCTCTGATATCACTGCGAATCCTGACACCGCTGGCGACTCTAGCGGTCGTGGCGCTTCCAAGACCTTCTATTACTACGTGTGCGAGAAGAACGAAAGCTCGGCCCATCCGCATTACAAGTTTGATCCTTCGGTCTATAGGTTCAAGGTTGTGGCAACGGATGACACCGAAGGACACATCGGCTGTGCGGTGACCTACAGGAAGGGAACCGTTGGCTCCGATGGCAAGTGGGTGGCAGACGCTAATAGCGAAGATCACGAGCTCACCGACACTGACACCCCCACCTTCACGAACACCTACTCAACCACATTGCCCCTTTCTGGTATGTCGGGCGTCACTCTGACGTACCTTGCCGGCGCGGCGGTGCTTTGCGCTGCTGCAGCCTGGATGCACATTCGTCGCAAGGCGAATGCGAAGGGAGGTGAGCGTCGTGAATAAGAAGTTTAGCTCCTTCCCGATCTTGTTTGCGCTGCTCGTCCTCTTGGTCAGCACCTGCGCGGTCGTGTTCCCCGCTTCCGCGCAGGCCGCGCCGACCTCGACCGGTTCCATCACGGTGAGCGGCACCGTAGCGAGCAGCTACGACGCCTATCAGACCTTTAGCGCCGATGTCTCCGACGGCGACAACGACGCCAAGGTCTACTCCCAGATCGCCTGGGCAAGCGACGCCGCGCGCGACGCCGTCCTGCCCGTGCTGCACAGCGCCGGCATGCCCAATTCCCAGACCACCGCGCAGGAAGCTGCCGAGTGGCTCAACACCGATTCCCACCTTACGAGCGCGCTGAGCGCACAGCTCGCTCGTTCCCTCCAGAGCTCTGGCACCGTGTCCGTGGCCCTTAACGCGGGCGCGGCGGCCAAGCTGCCCTGTGGCTACTGGCTCATCGTCGCCGACGACGACACCATCGCCCAGAACGAGGCCGGCACCGCGCCGATCATGGCCCTGGTCGGCGGCGCCGCCGTCACCGTCAAGCCCAAGGCCGCGACCCCCAAGGTCGCCAAGCACGTGCTGGAGGACAGCACCGCCGCATGGCAGAAGGCCGCCGACGCAACGGTCGCCGACGACCTGTACTGGCGCCTCTCGGCCACGGTCCCGGCGGGGCTCACCGCCTACGACACCTACGCGGTGCAGTTCGTCGACACCATGAGCGCGGGGCTCGACCCCTCCAAGGTCGCCGCGAGCATGCGCGTGTACGTGGCGGCGGGCGCGGACGGCAACTTCGACGCCGTCTCGACCGGCAAGGATGGACACGCCGGCACCGAGCCCGCGCAGGGCTGGACCGACATCACGGCCCAGTGCGGGGTCTCGGTCGAGGGGAGCTCCTTCACCGTGCGCACCGGCGACCTGATCGCCGCGCTCGGCGGGGCCGACGCCTTCATCGCGGGC
>USCS01000012.1 GCA_900552875.1 uncultured Collinsella sp.
GATAGGTGGTCACCTTGCCACCGTTGTTGACGGCAGCCGGACCACCCTGGACAGCCGTGCGGGCCTGCACCTGCGCCTGCTTGCGCAGCACCGAGTCGCCGTTGTCACCATCGACCTCGGCAGGGCCGGAGAAGCGCGCGCCCTCGAGCGCGGGCTCCTCCTTGTGCTCCATGGCACGCGGGGCAGCCTTGATCTCGATGCGCAGAACCGTGCGCAGGTAATCCTCATACATGGTATCGACGAGTATCTGGAACGCGCCGTAGGCCTCGGTCTTGTACTCGACCAGCGGGTCGCGCTGGCCAAAGCCGCGCAGGCCGATGCCGGTCTTGAGGTAGTCCATCTCCTGCAGGTAGTTCATCCAGCGGGTATCGATGACGCGCAGCATGACCTGGGTGTTGAGCTCGCGCATGAGGTCCTCACCCAGACGCTCGGCCTTCATGTTGTAGCACTTCTCAACGTAGGCCAGGACATCGGCAGCCAGGGCCTCGTAATCCTCGTCGGGGAACTTGGGCGTATCGATATGCCCGGTCAGCTCCACGACCCACTTGCGCAGGCCCTCCAGGTCGCGCTCACCATCGTGACTGTCCTTGGTGCAGAACTCCTGCACGCAACGGTAGACGGTATCGTGCATGACCTCGGTGATGTGGTCGGTCAGGTCCTTGCCGTCCAGAATCTTATTGCGCTCGGCGTAGATGACCTGACGCTGCTTGTTCATGACGTCGTCGTACTCAAGGACGCTCTTACGCATGGAGAAGTTGATGCTCTCGACCTTGTGCTGGGCGCTCTCGACGGCCTTGGAGATGATCTTGTGCTGGATGGGCATGTCGTCGCCCATGTCGGCCGTGACCATCATCTTGGAGACGCGGTCCATCTTGTCGCCGCCGAACAGGCGCATGAGGTCGTCCTCGAGCGACAGGTAGAACTGGGTCTCGCCCGGATCGCCCTGACGGCCGGAGCGGCCGCGCAGCTGGTTGTCGATACGACGGGACTCGTGGCGCTCGGTGCCGATAACGGTCAGGCCGCCGGCGGCAAGCACGCGCTCGCGCTCGGCCTTGCAGGTCTCCTTGGCCTCGGCGTTAAACTGCTCGAGCTGCTCGGGCGTCACGTCCTCCATGGTCAGGCCCTCGTACTCCAGGCGCTCGCGCACCAGCTCGTCGGGGTTGCCGCCCAGCAGGATGTCGGTACCACGACCGGCCATGTTGGTGGCGATGGTCACGGCGCCGTAGCGTCCGGCCTGGGCAACGATGTGGGCCTCGCGTTCATGGTGCTTGGCGTTGAGGACCTCGTGTGCGATGCCGCGCTTGGTAAGGGCGGCGGACAGCTTCTCGGAGCTCTCGATGGAGACGGTGCCCACCAGGACCGGTTGGCCCTTGGCGTGACGACGCTCAACGTCGTCGGCAACGGCGTTGTACTTGGCCTGAATGGTGCGGTACACCAGGTCCTCGTGGTCCACGCGCTGCACGGGCTTGTTGGAGGGGATGACCTCGACGGGCAGCTTGTAGATCTCGCGGAACTCGGCGTCCTCGGTAAGCGCCGTACCGGTCATGCCAGAGAGTTTGTCATACAGACGGAAGTAGTTCTGCAGGGTGATGGTGGCCAGGGTCTGGTTCTCCTCGCGTACGAGCACGCCCTCTTTGGCCTCGATGGCCTGGTGCAGGCCCTCGGAGTAACGGCGGCCTTCCATAATGCGGCCGGTGAACTCGTCGACGATCTTGACCTCGCCGTTGGTGACCACGTACTGTTTATCGCGGTGGAACATGTACTGGGCCTTCAGCGCCTGCTGCAGGTGGTTGACCAGCTGGCCGGAGAGATCGGCATAGATGTCATCGATACCCAGGCGGCGCTCGATTTTCTTAAGGCCGCGCTCGGTGGCGGCGATGGTATGCTTGGCCTCGTCCATGACGTAGTCGCCCGTGGGTTCAGCATCCTCGGTGGCGGTGAGCATGTCGTGCGACACGTCCTCGCCGCGCTCAAGGCCACGCACGGCACGCGCGAAGTCCTTGTAGGTACTGGCGGACTTGGTGCCAGCGCCCGAGATAATGAGCGGCGTCCTGGCCTCATCGATCAGGATGGAGTCGACCTCGTCGACGATGGCGTAGTTGTGGCCGCGCTGTACGCGCTGCTCGGGACGGGTAACCATGTTGTCGCGCAGGTAATCAAAGCCGAACTCGGAGTTGGTGCCGTAGGTGACGTCGGCCTGGTAGGCCGGGCGCTTGAGCTCGAGCGGCATGTTGTTCTGGAGCAGACCGACGGTCATGCCCAGGTACTTATAGATGCGGCCCATCCACTCGGAGTCGCGCTTGGCCAGGTAATCATTGACAGTAACGACGTGCACGCCCTTGCCGGCGATAGCGTTGAGGTAGCCGGCCAAGGTGGAGACGAGGGTCTTGCCTTCGCCGGTCTTCATCTCGGCGATGTGGCCCTCGTGCAGCGCCATGGCGCCGATGAGCTGCACGTCAAAGTGACGCATGCCCATGGTGCGCTTGGAGGCCTCACGCACGGTGGCGAAGGCCTCGGGCAGCATATCGTCGAGCGACTCACCATTGGCGTAGCGCTCGCGGAACTTATCGGTCTGGCCGCGGAGCTCCTCCTCGGTCATCTTCTCAAACTGGGGCTCAAGACCGTTGATCTGGTCGACGATCTTGTAGTAGCGCTTAAGGTCCTTATCGGATCCAAAGGACAGCAGCTTTGACATGAATCCCATGTGGTTTTCCTTTTTGGCCATCGCCCACGCCGTGCAGCTGCGGGCGAGTTAAACACAGATGATTGTACTTTAGCCAAACAAGGCGCGGCCTATACGGTCGAGCTCGACCGCCACGTAATAACTACGACCAACCTGCCACAATGGGACAGGTTAATTTTGGCAGGTCTATCTGGGCAAACGCCGCCTCTCTGCCATGTGGTGCCATGGGGACAGGTTAGTTTGCACTAATTTAAAAAGAAAAAGGGCCGCGCACCCAAATGGATGCACGGCCCTCATGCCATGAATGCGAGCGATTCCGCGGCGAGCTATTTACTCAGCAGCCTCGGTGGTCTCGGCCTCGGCAGCGGCCTCCTCGACGGGAGCCTCTGCGGGAGCCTCGGCGGCCTGCTTGGCAGCCTCCTCGGCAAACTTAGCAGCACGCTTAGCCTTCTCGGCAGCCTTGGCCTCAGCGGCGGCCTTGCGAGCGGCCTCGGCCTCAGCAGCCTTGGCGGCCTTGGCAGCCTTGGCCTCCTCGGCCTTCTTGAGCTGGGCGGCAGCGGCGCCACCGAACTTGTCGGCGAAGCGCTGGACGCGTCCACCGGTGTCGACGAACTTCTGCTGGCCGGTGTAGAACGGGTGGCACTCGTTGCAAAGCTCGACCTTCATCTCAGACACGGTAGCGTGCGTCTTGAAGGTGTTGCCGCAGGAGCACGTCACCGTGCACTCGACATACTGGGGATGGATACCCTGCTTCATGGTAGGACTCCTTATTGGTCAGGCGCTGGTTACCGATCAGCGCATAAGGCGTCTTGGTTTCCGACCAAGACAACAAACTCGGCTATGGTACCACGGCGCCGCGCGTCCCACAAAAGGTTCACGGTCTTTTCGGAACGACACGAATCTGACCCATCGAAACACATCTCCACCGTTCCTTCAACTGGGAAAATGCCGTCCCCGGGGCCTGAGAAGGGCCCCGGGGACGTTCGACTGACTGCGGGAACGGCCTTTCCGCTCAATGTGTTCGGCTGAGATCGGAAATCAACCAAACTGAACTAGGTTCAGTTGACATGGTTAAAAACGAGGGGCGACGCTTTTGCGTCACCCCTCGTCCCGGCCGGTTGCTTTAGTTGTACACACGGTAGTTACACTTGAACTGGGTTATGTGTCCATAGTTGGAGCGGTACCAACCCGACGTATAGCTGATTGCCTCTGCGCCTAGATAGTCGTAGCCCTTGTTGTAGCGAAGCTGACGGTAGGTCGTGTCGTACTCTGCTACGTAAAACGTGTCTCCAGAGAAGGCTTTGTACCGGTCCTTAACCGTCGAAGCCATGTACGCGGGTTCGACATCGCCTTTCTCCCCGTTGAGCGCATAGACGGGTGCCGCGATTCCGCATAAAGCCGTTGCCACGAGGATGGCGTAGACAGCCATGCGCGACGCATTGGACTTCAGCTGTTCAAATAGTTTCATGTCATTCGCCTCCCTCGTATGTATCGAGGTATTCCTGCTTGAGCGTCTGCGAGGACGACTCGATCTTTTCCACGAGCGTGCCGGCCTCGATGAAGTAGAACGAGTTGGTGAGGTCTGCCAGGTCGTCGAGCAGATGGCTTGAGATGAGCACGCTTCGTCCCCGCGCCACCTCGCTGCGCATCGCGTCGCAGGAGGTTTTCCGCTTTCCCGGATCGAGGCCGTTCAGCGGTTCATCGAGGATAAGGTACGGGCAACCGGTCGATATCGCCATGGCAAGCTTTACCTGCTGCTTCATTCCTGTCGAGAGTTTACGGGTCGGCTTGTCGAGATATGGGGAGATTCCGAGGGAGCTGCAGAGCGAGTCGATGTCGGCGGCTGATTTCCACGCCTCCCTAACGAAGGCAAGGTGCTCGATGGCCGATAGCGTGGGGTAGAGATCCGCGCTGCCCGAAGAGCTCAGGTAGACGAGTTCTGCGAATTCGGCTGATCGACGTTGGCAGATTCCGTCTGCCGCCAGGCTTCCCGAGCGGATGCGGGTGGGAAATTGGCCCGACAGCGCTTCAAGAAGGGTGGTTTTCCCCGAGCCGTTGGGAGCGACGAGCCCAGCCGCCGTTCCCGGGCTCAGGAGAAGCGACCCGATTGAAAGTATCGTCGTGCTCCCGTATCCCACGCTCGCGTCCAGAAGCTCGAGCCCATGGTGCTTTTTAGCGGATCCGGCCTGTTTGGGCGAACGTGCCGCAACGGCGCCGACCGCGAAAAGGACCGCGGCGTATATCAGGGCCACGGCAAGCATCGATGCGCTGCCTGAACCGGAGCCAATGAATTCTGTCGGGAAGCATCCTACGTAGCCCGTGGCCTCGATAGGCGAGAACACAGCCAGCGGCAGGAGCCCGAGCACGGCATTATGCTCCAGCGCCGAATCGGACAGTAACGGGAATGCCGGGGCCGCGACAAGCAGCGCGGAGGCAAGGGGGCCTGCGAGGACGCGCCTCGTTGCGGTCGATAGGACGGCGGAGCAAACGGATATCAAGGTTCCGCCCGCAAGCAGCGCGAGAAGCAGAGCTGTGAAGACGTTTCCCGCGGTCGTGGTGGTAAGCGCGCCGTCATGGAAGAAGGCGATCGGGTACCCAATTTGCCCGAAGCCGTTTAGGGCCAAGGCGCAAATGCCCCCGGGTGCGAGGCCGGCGAGGAGCATCGCGGTCCCCGCGGCGATTATCGAAAACACGGTTTGGATAAGGCGCCGGAATTTGGGCACGGGCGCCTTCGCCGCCGGGGTCCCGGGCCTTGTGGCGCCGAGCACGAGTATCGACGAGAGAAGGAAGGGGATGAAGGGAAGGAAGGACGGCGCCTGGGCAATGGCGTAGGGCAGGAAGGAGAGGAACGGCAGATCGCTTGCGGAGGCCGGGATATCCGCGATGCCGGAGCTGCTCAGGGCGCGGCAATATGCGAGCGCCGCGTCATTGGTCTCTCGGTCTCCCACGATGGACCCGGATTGGAAGCCTTCGCCCATGAGCGCGTAGTAGCTCTCGGCAGAATCGAGAAAGTCGGCGTCGGTTTGAGCGGCAAGGGCGGCGTTCGCGTATCTTGCAAGCTCAGCGTCGACTTGCTGCTCTGGCGATAAATCTATGCCGTTGGCTTGGGGTGCGCGCGTATTGAATGCGTCTACAAAGCCCTGCATGCCCTGCTTCATAAAGAAGGGGCCGTAAATGGGTGAATTGAACGCAATGGGGATGGAGAAGGCTGCGGCAAGAACGAGCGTAGAGATCCATACGGCCCTGTCTCTTAGGATTAGTTTGAGAAGAAGTCGACAGCACATTCAGAAGCACCTACGTTCCTCAAAGAATTGTTAGATTAAAAGTAACAGACCGGATGAAGGTACATGCGACGGGGGCGAGGCGAATGGCTGAGCGGTATCGATATGCGGGTTTAACGGCATATCGACCACATAGATTATTAACTTGCATTTCTACCCGCCCTCTCCGTAGAGCCGCCGATACGCGCTTAGCGCACCCTCGGCGCGTCCGGCAGGCCTTGCGAAATGGGATCCGGGAGACTTCGGCGCAGCATCATCTTGCGGAATGCTTCTAATGAGCCTCCCATCCTTCAAAAACAGAATCTCATCGCACAGCCTATCGACCGAATCCAAGATGTGGGATGACATGATGATGCACGTACCAGAATCGGCCAGCTTCCTGAGAATCCCGGAATGCAAGTCCACCCTGCTGGGATCGAGCGCGTTCATGGGTTCATCCAACAGGAGGTACCGCGCACCCGTCGCATACGCAATCGCCAAGGTAAGCTGCTGCTTCATACCCTGGCTCAGAGCGCGGATCCTCATCTTCGCGAACTCGCCTATCTGCGTTTGCTCCACTACCTCCTCGATATCACGAGCATGCGGCCACATATCGCAAACCATCTTGAGGTGATCTTCCGCACGCAATCCGGGATACAGCAGCGTTCCCTCACCAGGTGCATAGAAGATCATAGAACGGACCTCTCTCGCACCCGTACCCTGCACCTCATCCAGAACGATGCTCCCGTCCACGCGAGGACCCGGCAAACCTGCCATCGCACGCAGCAACGTCGTCTTTCCATGCCCGTTCGGAGCGACGAGACCGTAGACCGTACCCGGGGCAAACTCAGCGTTCACCGAATCTACGAGCACCTTCTTTCCATAAGAGATCGTCAGCGTTTGAAGGTCAATCATCGAGATCATCCCCTTTCGATCTTCGGAACACCCAGGCGCACCAACAACGGAGATACGGCGCCCAAGACCACCAGCAGAGCGCCCGATGCGCCGACGACCTCTCCAAAAGGCATCGCGTTCGTCCCTCGCCCAAGGAACCCAATCGTCCCCACCTGGGAAGCGGGATCAAACGAGGCGAATGGAGCCAGCAGCGCGGCGCCCATGCCCGCGCTTTCAACATGAGCGCTCAACGAACCCAACACCAAGAGAACCGCGCAAACCACTCCGGTGACAACGGGGCTGCGGCTAATCGCTGCTGTCAACGCAGCGACGACGGAAATCACGCCGTATGCCATGACCAGCAACGGAACGCTACGCAACACCGCCTCCCCCACCATGGACGTTGTCGAAGCCCCCGCTCGAATGAGAGCGACGGGATACTCCGATCCACCCGCACCGTTCTTAATCGCGGACACAACTGCAGCGGGAACCATCGACACCAAAAGCAGCGTCAAGCCAAGCAGGAGAGACAACGCAACAGCCGTCAGAAAACGCACATGCGCTGTTGCGGGGACTTGGAAAACCAGAAGGGAACGGCACTGCAGGTGGGTGCACGCAAGCGATGTGACAACCACGGGCAACAGCCAAAACAAGGAAGGAAGCGCTGCCTGGAAATACGAAAGGAGGATTAATGGGGGCATCTTCGTACTTAACTCGTAAACCTTGGGGTCCGGCAAGCTCGCGATCGACTCGAGCAGAAGGGCGCGCGCCTCCGCACGAGAAGGAGTCTCCGGCTCGATTCCGATCGATTGCAGGAGGGTCGCATCTGCCGCGCCCAGTTCGCCTCGAGCGCGCTCGTACGTCGCAAGGCTTCGAAACCCCTCCGCAGGCGTAGGCGCGTACACAAAACCCGAAAGAGCATCTCGCATGTCTTCCAGGGCCGTTTTGCCCTCGACATCCATATTCGCAGCGTCCTGCTCTAGATACCGATCTATTGAACGGAGCTCCCCATCCCTATACCGAACAGCGGAAACGTCATCAGCGTCAGGAAACACCTCGACCAGAGCCGGGGCCAGCATCGTCGTCGACATTGCAATCGCGCATACGGCGAGGGCAGGAGAATGCAGGAGCAGTTTCCCCATCGTTCTTACGTATGCAACGGCGGAGGCACAAGCGCTCGAACGAGTTGCCGCTCTCGATGCGGTGAAGGAACCTCTCTCAAGACAAATCGGGGGCATCGGGCGCGCGCAGCCGCTCTTTCCAGCAACGCAAAGCAGGCTAATTGCCAGCACCTCGATCCCGATTGCGCATACGAGGGTAATCGCGCCACGCTCGAAGCAAAGTCCGGGCAGATTCACTATCTGCGTTGTCGGGTACGGGCTATAGGCGCCGACGGTCAACTCGGTGTTCGCATACGAAAGGGGATTCAACAGGGCGAACTCACGTAAAGCGATGGATCTTCCGTAATACCCGGGAACCATCGTCACCCCCATCAGGGCACATACGAACACGATTCCAAGCGTAGGGTTATTGGCAATCTTCACGGCAAGGTGAACGACAAGCGAGATGAACGCTGCCACCAAGAATTGCAAGATGGCCGTCTGCGCGAACACCAGCCAAGCCGGTTTGATAACCGGAGTCGCATATTGAATGTAGCCTATCGGATAGAACGGCGAGCCCGGGCCATTCTTCACAAGCGCGGCGATTATCCCTGGAAGATTGATGGCGAGGACGGCAAGCATTGCAAAAACACTCGCCCATACGCTCGATGCAACAAGTCTACCCAGCTCGCCCATCGGTGCCTGGATGATGAGCTTTTCACGTTTGTTAAGACGCGCGGCAAGGAACGAGACGGCAACGGCCGTTGCGACCCATAGCAAGTACTCCTTCGATCCGTCATAATAGGTGTACTCTCCATCCGATATCTGCAGAAACGGAAGTAGGGGAGAGAGCGGTGCCAAGATAAGACGTCCCGCGGCAAGAGGGTACAGAAGCGCGGGCATGCTTGATGAAGAGGTATAGACACCGTCCTCCCCCGCATTCACAAGCGCATCCGCATAGGATGCTGACAATTCCTGCTCAACACGGGTTATTCCCGACTCGAGGTATTCGACCCGTCCGTCGATGCCAGCCGCGCTCCTGAAGACGGGCAGAGCACAAAGAACCATCAACGCAACAACGACAACACAGAGCGACCTGGAGGAGAGAAGCGACCTAAAGATCGCCTTCGAGATTTTGAGCATATTCATCGCTAACCTTAACCTCATCCAGTCGGAACAGAGGGGCCGAACAAAATGCTCGGCCCTTATTACTTGCCGGCAAAGTCAATTTAACATAAACTGTTAAAAAGTAACCTGAGTTTTTTAAATTCTTCGGAGGTTATTATGAGTTCCGACAATCGCACTCCCCGGCTTCATTCCTTCCGCATCGCATGTGCGATAGCCTCTGCGACCCTTTGCGCCACCGCCATCGCACAAGTGGCGTTCTCCTTAAAGCCAGCAATCGAAGTGCTCGACAACCCTGTAATTGCAGACTCCCCCGCGTATCCAGCCCTTGCGATCTCGACATTGGTCCCTGCCGTCATCGGTATCGCTACGACCATCCTCAGCGCCGTTCTCGTGTGGACGATCAAGAGCGGAGACCCCTTCAAGAAAGGGTCTGCGACATGCTTGAAGGTGCTCGGCATTCTCTTCGTTGTTCAAGCTGCCACCAGCCTCTACGCCGGCTCACTCAAAACCTCCGTTTCGATGTTTGGCGGCGAGGGGGCCGTCGGCGCCCAAGAGATCGCTTCATCATTCGATTGGACCTCTCTGGTTCTCGGCATCGTCCTGTTCATGCTTTCCCAGCTCTTCTTGTACGCCCGAGAGCTGTACCTCGACTCCGACGAGATTGCGTAAGGAAACGCCATGCCCGTAATTGTTCGCCTCGACAAGATCATGGCCGAGCGAAAGATTTCCTCGAACGAACTTGCCGAAAGGATTGGAACCACGCCCGTGAACCTGTCCCGTATTAAAAAAGGGCATATTCGCGGCATTCGCTTCAACACACTCGAGCAGCTATGCCTCGCCCTTCGTTGCCAACCCGGAGACCTTCTCGAAGTCATGAGCGAAGAGGATGCCCGAAAGGAGTTCGGACTCGATTGGTCCGCCGAGGATTAGAGGGCGGTCGTACTCGCCCTGCACACGGGGATGCGAATCGGCGAGGTCTGCGGCCTTCGGTGGTGCGATGTGGATTTCGAGACGGGCCTGATCTCGATCAGACACTCGGTGGCGTACGCGAAGGGAATGGGTTCGTTCATCAAGGACACCATGGTGACGCTCAACGTCTACGCCGACATCGAGCCCATCTCCAAAATCCATAACATGCTGCGCGCCACGCCGTGCCTTTGGCGCGGGCACCTCGGGCCGAGGGTCGATCCGGGTCCCATGTTCCAACAGAGGATCCAGGAGTCCATCGAGACGCTCCAGGCGTTCGGCTACGGCATCACCGAGCCGGACGACCGAAATATCGCCATACGCGACGTGAAGACGAACAGTTGGCTCTAGCTCACCGAGTACGCGGCAGTGCTGGGCCCATCCCAACTGAGGTCACGGTGGTCCGATAGGGGCGCCGCCCGCGGCATGCGCCGCGGAGCGGTATCCCCTACCGAAGGGCGGGGATGCCCTCCGCTTCCAGTTCGGAATCAGCCGTCGGAGGCGTTCGGCTGACTGCGGGAACGGCCTGTCCGCTCAATGTGTTCGGCTGAGATCGGAAATCAACCCAACACGAGCCGGACACGCGCCAGACGGCTCTTCCCCGTACGGCCTTCCCCCTTACGCTCATGTTGCAGGCATGTAACGCCGCAGCGAGCGCGCCTTTTTTGCGCCAGGCAGGTACAATGATGAACACTGTACCGTAGCGGAGCGCCCCGCGCGCGCCGCAATCACGCGAAAGGGTTTCCCATGGCCGAGATCTCGTCCTCCCGTATCGTCATCACCGTCCTTGGCAAGAACCGCCCCGGTATCGTCGCCGGCGTCACCCGTGTTCTAGGCGAGGCCAACGTCGACATCCGCGACATCACGCAGTCCATTATCGAGGACATCTTCACCATGACCATGCTGGCCGACACCGCCGAGTCCAAGCTCGACTTCGCCGAGCTGCAGAAGGCGCTGGCCGAGGCCGGCGAGCTTTCGGGCGTCAACGTGTCCATCCAGCGCGAGGACGTCTTTAACTTTATGTACCGCCTGTAGCGAACAAGCCGCTCGGGGCAGCTTGACGTCATATCGTCCAAGCGCGCGGCCCCAAAGCGGACCGGAGAGGAGCGCGCATGGCCTACGACGCCAAGAAAATCTACTACCGCTTCGACGATCACCTGAGCCGCCTGGTTCTGGATTACGAGGCGAGCCGTCAGATTTCGCCCGAAAGCGAAAACCTCTACCACGGCCTGCCGACCGCCCCATACGACGAGGACCTGTTCGTAGAGCACAACGTCAAGCGCGGCCTGCGCAATGCCGACGGCTCGGGCGTGGTCGCGGGCCTTACCCGCATCTCGGATGTGCATGGCTACAACAAGGTCGACGGCAAAGTCGTGCCCGATCAGGGCAAACTCACGCTTCGTGGCTACAGCATCGAGGACCTGGTCAACAACGCCCAGGCCGAGGATCGCTATGGCTACGAAGAGGTCGCCTACCTGCTCATCACGGGCTCGCTGCCCAACAAGGAAGAGCTCGACGGCTTTTGCGAGCGCCTAGGTGCCTTTAGACAACTGAGCGACGAGTACGTCAAAGAGTTTCCCATGACCACGGTGTCGTCGAGCATCATGAATGTGCTTCAGCGCGCCGTGCTGCTGCTCTACGCCTTCGATGCCGAACCAGACGTGATCACGCCCGAGCACGAAATCGACGTCGCCATTTCCATGCTCGCACGTCTCCCGCGCATCGCCGCCTTCGCACACATGGCCTCGGTCGCCAAGCTTCGCGGCTCCGAGGTTCACGTGCCGCACCCCACGCCCGGCCTCTCCACCGCCGAGACCATCCTACAGGTCCTGCGCGGCGGCATGGCGTTCACCCGCGATGAGGCGATGCTGCTCGACGTGATGCTTATGCTGCATGCCGAGCACGGCGGCGGCAACAACTCCACCTTCGCTTGCCGCGTGCTGTCGTCTTCGGCCACCGACCCGTATTCCGCCTACGCCGCGGCTATCGGCTCGCTCAAGGGCCCGCGCCACGGCGGCGCCAATGCCAAGGTCGTGTCTATGCACGAGGACATCCGCGCGCATGTCTCCAACTGGGGGGACGAGGACGAGGTCGCGGCCTACCTGGGCAAGATCCTCGACAAGCAGGCCTTCGACGGCACGGTCCTCATCTACGGCATGGGCCACGCCGTCTATACGCTCAGCGACCCGCGCGCCGAGGTCTGCCGCCGTTACGCGCGCTCACTGGCAGCCAAGAAGGACTTGGGCGAAGAGTTCGCGCTCATCGAGCGTATCGAGCGCCTGGCACCCCAGGTCATGCGCGACCACGGCATGACCAAGCCCATCTGCGCCAACATCGACCTGTACACGGGCTTTATCTACAAGATGCTCGGCGTGCCCGAGACGCTCTTTACGCCGCTATTCGCCGTCGCCCGCATGGCCGGCTGGTCTGCGCACCGCATGGAAGAGCTCTTCTGCGCGCACCGTATTATTCGCCCGGCCTATCGTCCGGTGATCGAGCCGCTGGAGTACAAGCCGCTCGCTGACCGCTAGGACGCGGACCGTTATAGAACTCGAGCGTGGCCAGGGACCCAAGCCCTTGGCCACACTTTTTATGCCAGTAGAAAGGGCTGCATCAAATGATTGTGTTTTCCGATATGGATGGGACGCTGCTGACGAGCGATAAGCAGATGAGCGACGCCACTTGGGCAATGCTCGACGAGCTCGCACGTCGTGGCATCGAGTTTGTTCCCTGCACGGGGCGCCCGCTGTCGGGCATCTTTGAGCCCATTCTCGCCCATCACGCCGTGCACTACGCGGTCTGCGCCAACGGCGCCAGCGTCTGGCGGCTCGACGAAGATACGCCCACCGACACCTCACGTGCTACGCGCATTTTGAGCCGACCGCTCGATTGCGGCATTGCCCACCGCATCCATCGCATTGCCGCCGGCCACGATGTGACCTTCGATATCTTCGCGGATGGACAGTGCTTCCTCCCCCGCTCGCTATACGGGCGCCTGGATGAGTTCTGCGGCGGTGACCCCCACATCGCGGCTTCACTCAAGCGCACACGAACGCCGATCGACATGGATATCGACAGCAAGATCGACGAAGTCGAGACGCTCGAACGTATCGCCATGTACTGGCACAACCCGGCCGATCGCGACGCCATCGCGACGGCGCTCGACACGCTCGGAGGCATTGAGGTCACGCGTTCGTACGCCATGAATATCGAGGTCATGGGCGAGGGCGCCACCAAGGGGACGGCCCTCACGTGGCTATGCGAATACCTGGGCAAGCGTCTCGCCGACGCCTGGGCGTTCGGCGACAACATCAACGACATCCCCATGCTGCAGGCAGCGGGCCACGGCATGGCCATGATCAACGCCGAGTCCGAAGACCGCGAGGCCGCCGACGCCATCACCGAATACGACAACGACCACGACGGCGTCGCCCGCACCATCATGGCCGCCCTTGCCTAGTCATTGGTCAGTCATTGGGGACGTTCTTAAACGACTAGTCGTTGGGGACACTCTTCGCAAAAAGCTGCAAGGACTGTCCCCCACTGTCGGCAGAAAAGGAACGTCCCCATCTGCCGGATTAGGAGAGACTCTCCAGCACGCGACGGAGCTCCTGCTGGACGGCGTGGTCGCGGTTACAACCCACCACGCGATCGGCCACCGCTTTAAGCGCGGGGCGCGCGTTTTCCATCGCGCAGCCCGTGCCGACAAAGCGAATGATCTCGTAGTCGTTCATCGAGTCGCCAAACGCCATGACCTCGTCGCGACCAATGCCGTAATGCTCCGCGAGCTGCGCGATACCCGAGGCCTTCGACACACCAGGCTGCATGGCATCGATCCACGCGTTGCCCGAAGGTGCAAAAGTAAAGAGCTGACCAAGTTCGCGCTGTAGCACGTACGCGCTGTCCATAACCGCACTGTCGTCGCAAAAGATACTCGCTTTGATGATATTTACGCTGGGATCGGGCAGCTCCCAAATGCGCTCGGCATTGGGAAGGTCCTTATCGACCTCACGCACGAACTTGCACTCGTCATCGAGCAGGAAGGACTTGGTTCGATCAAATAGCGCAAGATGCAGATTGGGAAACGTCCTGACGGCTTGGGCGAGCCTTCGAATCGCTAGGTGGGAATACACCTCACGGTCTACCATCTTACCGTCGGCGTAGACCTGGGCGCCGTTAGCGGCGACAAAGTCCATCTTGTCGCGAACGGGCGCAAAGAACTCGCACAGGCGATCGTAGCGACGACCTGACGATGCGGCGAAATGCACGCCATGCTCGTGTAGCGCCAGAATCAGTTCGTAGGTCTCGGGAGGCACCTGGCCGTTTTCGTCAAGCAGTGTGCCGTCCATATCGGATGCAATCAGTTTAAACATGGAAAAGCTCCCTTCGGGCTTGTTGGAATCGAACGTGTATCCGATTCCAACGTACCCAAAGGGAGCTCAAATAAGACTCCGCGGGCGTAAACGTTACAAGGACCTGGCAAATAGCTCACACATGCCAGAGGTCCTACGGTCGCGGCGTCAGGCAGCCCGCCAAAGAGCGTCCCCGATGACTAGTCGTTTAAGAACGTCCCCGATGACTAGTCGGCGTAGGTGAAGGTTGTGACGTCGAACATGCCCTCGGGGCGGATGCGGAGCGTCGGGATGACCGGCAGGGGCAGGAAGATGATGCCCATGATGGGGTCGAGCGGCGGCTCAATACCCATGGCGCGCGCCTTGACCATAAAGTCGTCGTGCTGCGCGGCAATGTCCTCGGCCGTGCCTTCGCTCATAAGGCCACCGAGCGCCAGCGGAATGCGCGCCACGACCTCGCCGTTGCGCACCAGCACGTGGCCGCCCTGGCCCACGGCCTCAACGGCAGCCATCATATCCGCCGCATTGTCGCCCACCACGCACACGTTGTGCGAGTCGTGGCCGATCGTGGAGGCAATGGCACCGCCCGTGATGGTGAAGCCGCGCACCCAGCCGCGACCGATATGCTTGCCGACGAGCCCCATGCCGGCGGGACCGTCGCCGTCGACGCCCTCGGCCTGCAGCGACACGCCGCGGCCATGGCGCTCGATAAGCATAATGCGACGCAAGTCCTCGTCAGTCTCGGGACGAACCATGCCCGTGATAGCCATGCCAGGGATCACATCAATAACCGCCTCGCCCGGCTTAAAGGCATAATCGAACACGTCAAGCGAAAGCTTCGGCAGCTTAACGGAAGCACGCAGCTCATCGGCAAGCGCTGCGACCTCAGCGGTCTCGGGCGCAACCTCGCCCACAAAGGCGCCGTCCTGTGCCACGAGCGCACCGGCGGCATACACGCGATGCGGGGCCGTGGCAAAGGTCAGGTCATCGAGCACCAGCAGGTCGGCGCGCTTGCCCGGAGCGATCGCGCCGCGGAGCTCATGCGGGTCACGACAGCCGTGGTCCAGGCCAAAGGCCTCGGCCGTGGAAAGAGACGCCATGGAGATGGCGACCACGGGGTCGATGCCGGCCTCGATGGCCACGCGGCAGGCGTTGTCGATCATGCCGGTCGAAAGCGCGTCGGAAGGGGCGCGGTCGTCG
>USCS01000013.1 GCA_900552875.1 uncultured Collinsella sp.
CCAAAATAAACCTGTCCCTTTTTGGCAGGTTAGTCCCAGAAGCTGTCTTCCTCATCCTCGGACTTGGGCCCGCGGTCGACGTACATCTTATGGGTGCGCTTCTCCATTACAAAGGCAAGAATCGCAAATAACAGGATGCCGCCGGCGAAAAGGATGGCAAAACCGGTGCGGGTGCCAAACAAAAAGGAAAAAACTGCGTCCATTGGGTGCCTTCTTGCGTAGTTGAGTTGGGTCGTAAACGCTCATAAGTATATACTTGCCCATACATGTACAAGGTTGCAACCTAAATGGAATGTATATCGCCGGAGGATCTAATGCTTGATATCAAGTTTGTTCGCGAGAACCCCGATGCCATCGATGTCGCCATGGCTAACCGCCAGACGTCTTGGGATCGCGAGAAGTTCTTTGAGCTCGACGACGAGCGCCGTGCCGTCATCACCGAGGTCGAGGAGCTCCAGGCTACGCGCAATGCCGAGTCCAAGAAGATCGGCGCCCTGATGAAGGAGGGCAAGAAGGACGAGGCCGAGGCCGCCAAGGAGGCCGTGCGCGCCGTCAACGAGAAGATTGACGGTCTGGCCGAGCGCCGCACCGCTCTCGAACAGGAGCAGTACGACTTCATGGCTCACCTGCCCAACATTCCTTGCGAGGCAACGCCGTACGGCAAGGACGAGGACGAGAATATCGAGCGCCGTCGTTGGGGCACCCCGCGCGAGTTCGACTTCGACTTTAAGCCGCACTGGGATCTGGGCACCGATCTGGACATCCTCGACTTCGAGCGTGGCAACAAGCTCTCCGGCAGCCGCTTCACCGTTCTCGGTGGCGCTGGCGCCCGCCTGGAGCGCGCCCTCATCAACTTCTTCCTCGATACGCACACCAGCCGTGGCTTCAAGGAGTGGTGGCCGCCTATCGTCGTCAAGCGTCAGACCATGTTTGGCACGGGTCAGCTGCCCAAGTTCGAGGACGACGCCTACCACGTCTCGGGCGACAACTTCCTGATCCCCACCGCCGAGGTCGTGCTCACCAACCTGCACGCCGGCGAGGTCCTCGACGCCGACACCCTGCCGCGCCGCTACACCGCCTTCACCCCCTGCTTCCGCGAGGAGGCCGGTTCCGCCGGTCGCGACACCCGCGGCATCATCCGTCAGCACGAGTTCGACAAGGTCGAGATGGTCAAGTTCGCTAAGCCGGAGGAGTCCGACGAGGAGCTCGAGAGCATGACCGCCGAGGCCGAGTACCTGCTGCAGCAGCTGGGCCTTCCGTATCGCGTGATTAGCCTGTGCACCGGCGACTTGGGCTTCTCTGCCCGTCAGACCTACGACGTCGAGGTCTGGCTGCCGAGCTACAACGCCTACAAGGAGATCAGCTCCTGCTCCAACTGCGGCGACTTCCAGGCCCGCCGCGCCAACATCAAGTATCGCGACCCCGAGAACTTCAAGGGCTCGCGCTACCTGCACACCCTTAACGGTTCCGGCCTGCCGGCTGGTCGTACCATGGCTGCCATTCTGGAGAACTACCAGAACGCCGACGGCACCATCACGATCCCCGAGGTTCTGCGTCCCTACATGGGCGGCCTCGAGAAGATCGAGCCGGTCGCGTAAGCTAGCTGCATAGGGGATATGCAAGGGCGCTCCTTCGGGGGCGCCCTATTTCGTGCGCAGGTCCATACCATGCCGTGCGGACAGCTCAATAGAAAACACACGAACAACTGTTCTGTATACAGCTATCTACCTGTTATGCTTTTGCTAAATAAGAGCGAGAGAAAGGGGACGCGATGGAGCTGTTTGATGATCGGGTGGTTTTGTTTGAGAGCGACGAGGGCGGGGAGTACCTGCTTGTAACGTGTGAGCCGTCTGGCATGGGTGGCCTGGTGCTTCGGCAGACGAGTGAGGGTCCGTTGACCCAATGGTGCTTTGAGGAGTCGCCGCATGTGGTCGAGACCTTTGTGACGCACGAGGGGCTTGTGGCGCTGGAGCACTTCTATGGAGTTGGGACTTCCAACCAGGTCGCGCGCATGCTGAGCATCTCGTTTGCCGATTATGATTGTGCCCAGCGGGTGAGATCGCTCCTGAGGGAACTTGATGCCAAGTTTGACGTGATCGAAAAGCCAATCGATCGTACGGGGAACAGCGGTATATGCGGAGCAGCATGACAAAACTGCGTTTCACAAAAAAGTTTGAGATTGAGCTTGACTCCAATAAGCTAAAGTGGTTTTATATGTCTTGCGCTGCGGCGTTACCTCAGCTGGATAGAGGGTCTGACTACGAATCAGAACGTCATAGGTTCGAATCCTATACGCCGCACCAATTGAACTTGAAGCCTCCGGCAACGGGGGCTTTTCTTTTATGTCGCCGCTGCATGGATTCGAACCTCGGTCGAGGCGCGAGCGCCAAGAAAACGCGGAGCGTTTTTAGCCCGCGGGCGAGCACGCCGGAAGGCGGGCGAAGCCGGTGCGGATCCGCGCAGCGGATGCGCGGAATCCTATACGCCGCACCATTTGAGATTAAAGCTCCCGGCAACGGGGGCTTTTCTTTAGCGCCAGCTTGAGTGCTTTCGTCCAAAGGGACGATTTCCTGTCGACTCGTGTAAGATTCCGAGTAGATGTCGCGACTTATTCGCGACCACTCCTTCTTCAAGCGACCGATCAGGGTGATACTTCGTGGCAGAGCGTCCGACATACAAGCTCAGGTTTCTCAATCCCAAGAAGCGCTTTCCGGCGATACCCGAGCAGCCTGCGGGACGCTCATATGGCGTGGTCTGGAAACTCTTTGGCGAGGATCAGCGTGAATCTTGTTATGTCGTCGAGTTCGTTGGCAAAAGTCATGTGTCGCTTTTGGGCTACGTAAGCGTTTCGGGTGAGGTGTACAAGGTAGACCGCCCCGTCAGCGAGGCTCCGCTGCCCAACGATCCCGACATGGAACTGGTCCTTGACGAGTCGGATTCCAGTATTGGTGAGATTATGGTAAGGGAAGCCAACGGTGCAATGCACGCATGTGCGCAAACTGTCGGTTCTCCCGAAGGCCCCATGCGCGAGCAGTCCGACCACGAGACATGGAATTCGACCCGCGCCCTTCCTTACGGCGAGTTCATGGCATCGATGTTCCTGCGCTACGTGATATTCGCTGACTCCGAAAATGCCATTGCGAGCACGGCGGACGCCGGCGGACTCGACGAGGGTATGCAAAATGTTGTCGACAAGATCAAGCTCGTAAAGTTGCCCGAGCCGGTCGAGGTGTTTTTGGGCTTTAACACGGCACCGCTACCTGACGCTATCGAGACGCTGCTCTACCGCGTTGACCATGCCGAGAATCCGAGCGGTATCGAGCGCTATGCCGCCACCCTTATGAGTGAAATTGACTTGCCACGTCTGCGCACCATCGCTGCCAAGTCCGAGATGAGCCTGGCTCGCATTGATCGTTCAAAGCTTTTCTATCTCAATTTTGATCGTAGCCTGCTGGACCAGGACGAGATTGACATGCTGCTTGCAATAGAGTGCCGTCTCAACCGCCTTTCCGGCATCCTCGAGCGCATCGGGGCCGGATTGGCCCCCGCGGCCTCGTCGCCGAGCCTTGAGGGCTGTGCACTCTTTGATTCGTGGCATATCGCTAAGACGACCAACGATGTTCCCCGACTGCTCGATACGGCCTCGAGCGATAACCCGTGGGCAAAGCCGGGAACGGTTTCGTGCCAGCCGGGCGGCGAGTGGGACGTTCGCACCCGTTTTGCACGTATCGTAGAAGCGCTCAACGTGGTTACGCGGCTCGACTACACCTATCGAGCTAACGTCGCCGAGGGCATCATGCTGGTGCGATTTGGCCGCACGGTTGTCGATGCTATGCCGCAGCGCGAATACGATGCTCAAGATGACGCCTGGCGCGAGGTGGATGAGCCTAAGCGCGCGGCATGGGCCACTGAGCACGATGCGCGTGTTGCGCTTACACTCGCGGCGGCTTGCTTTGCTTCGGGTGCTCGCATCACGCGCTGCTACGTGCAGATTGCGGCTCCCGACGGCGAGCAGGGCGAGCGCGTTGTCGAAACGTATTCCTTTGGCCGTGCGGCCTATCTGGCCGATTGCGTTTTTGTCGCCAAGGATCTTGAGAGCATGGATATGGACGACATGCCCTGCAAGTGCTTGCTCGAGGCATATGAGGCGGATGCGCCGGACATGATTGAGCCTGCAGAGGTTCACGCCCGACCGCGTGATGACCATCGCACGCTGCCGCCGGCGCTGCGCGATCTGCTGCTTGCCGATACGGCTGACGAGTTGGAGGTCATGGAAGAGGACAACGACCCATACGTGGCCCGTGTTGTTGAATTGCGCGAGCAGGCAAAAGTCGACCGTACAGGTGCTTTTGAAGGCTTTTCTCGTCTTGTCGAGGAGTTGGAGGCTAAGTGCGCCGTCGCCGAGCTTTTGGCGACAGGTCCGGTTCAAACGCAGTTTTGCGATAACCAGCTGGTGCGCATGGTGCTACCGGTGTTGGAAGAAGACCGCTCTGTGCGAATCCTTCGTGCGCCCGATGCGCTGTACTTTGCCCAGCACGAGATCTGCAGCTTTTACGCCGAGCAAGAGGACTTTGAACGAGCGCTGCCCGAGGTGCGCCATCTTTACGATCTGGCGCGCTCGTCCATGCAATCGCACTTTGCGCTCATCAACGTGCTTGCGCGTCTGGAGCGCTTTGACGAGATTATCGAGGTGGCGCGCCACGGCCTACGTATTGCCAGCGATCGTTCTGCAATCGGCTACCTGTTCTATCGCTTGGCGTTTGCCTATTGGAATTGCGATCAGCTCGACCTGGCGCTGGCTTGTTACCGTCTGGTGCCGCGCGGCGAGGAGTCGGGCAGTAGCGCGCTGGAAGAAATGCAGGGCCTTATGAACGAGATGGGCGTCAGCGAGCCTCCGACGTTCGAGGAAGCGGTCGAGACCATCCGCAAGGCTGGACTCGAGCTGCCGCCAGTGTCCGCCGTGACGAATCAGCTGGCAGATGCCGCTGTTCAACTGGTCGACAACGGCTTCTTTTTCCTGGCACGCGGTTGCATCTTCCAAATGTGGCGCACCATGGGCAACGACGAGCTCGGCTCCCTCAACCGCTCGCTGGGGTAGGTGAAGCTTCCAAGGAGGAAAGGATGCTAGGCAATTAGAAAATTTCCTCTTGCCCATCCTTGGCTGTTTGGTTACTATAGAACGGCTGTTACGGAGAGCTGACCGAGAGGCCGAAGGTGCTCGCCTGCTAAGCGAGTATGCCCCAAAAGGGCATCTGGGGTTCGAATCCCCAGCTCTCCGCCAGTACGAATTTGAAGAAGGGTCCCATTTGGGGCCCTTTTTTGTGTGGAGAAAGGAGGCTGGGGATTCGAACCCGAGAGGGCACGGGCGTTAAGCAAACGCGAAAGCGTTTGTAGCCCGTGGGCGAAAAGCCGTCAGGCTTTGAAGCCGGAGGGCATGCGTAGCATGCCCGGACATCCCCAGCTCTCCGCCAGTATGACTTGAAAGAAGGGTCCCATTTGGGGCCCTTTTTTTAGTTGAACCACGTTAGCTGGGGATTCGAACCCTCAAAAATGAGGCGCCCCGTTGGACGCCTCATTTGGTTCGATGTGATATCGCTCCGGCCCTACGCCTTGGGCGCCTTGGCTACGGTCTCGCTCTCTGCCGTGAGTGGCCGGTTGTCGATGCGGCGGCCCAGGCGGTCGAGCTTCACGAGGAGCCATTCAATGGGATTCGGCCCTGTGCCTTCCTCGTCGGCAACCAGGTCCATGACGGCGACCTTGGTGCCGTCCTGCTTGAGCGTAACGCTGCCCACCTTGTCGCCCACATGCACCGTGCCCGAAAGATCGTCGTAGCTAACCTTTTCGGTCACCTCGCCGGCAAGGGAAAACACGGTCGCTTGCGCCGTGGGGTCGGCGAGCGTGGCGTCGATCGTCTTGTCCGTCCAATCTGTCTGGCTAATGCGTGCCATGAGCGGGTTGCCGTTGGCGGTCTTTTCCTGCGTGTTGGCGATCGCGACCGTGACCTTGTGGCCGTAGTACCAATTGGCAAGGGTTGCGGTATCGGTAAAGCGCTGGTCGGTGGTGGTGGAGTTCAAAACGACGGTGTAGATCTCGTCGCCATCGCGGTTGTAGGCACCCGTAAAGCAATAGCCTGCATCGTCGGTGGTGCCAGTCTTGCCACCGATGTTGCCATCTTGGCCCAGCAAATAGTTATGCGTGTCCATGGAATGCGAATGGTCGGTGCCGTCGGCGCCCGTGACCTCGATCCAGGAATCCTCGCTCGCTACGACCTCGCGGATCGTGTCGTTTTTCATGGCCTCTTGCATCATCAGCGCTACGTCGTGTGCGGTTGAGTGCATATTGCCAGCCCACTCATCAAAGTCCAGACCATGCGGGTTTTCAAAAAGCGTACCGGTGCAGCCGAGCTTCTTAGCGCGCTCGTTCATGGCCTTCACAAATGTGGCCTCGGCGTCTTTGGTCTTGGGGTCGATCTTCTTGCCCACATATTCGGCGAGCACGATGGCGGCGTCGTTGCCCGAGGGAATCATCAGACCGCGCAGCGCCTGCTCCACGGTAAGCTCGTCGCCTTCGAGCAAGCCGGCGGTCGAATTACCCACGGTGGCTGCGGCGTTGCTCACCGTGACCTTCTCATCCATCTTGCAATTCTCGACGGTTAGGATTGCGGTCATGACCTTGGTGATCGAGGCGATTTTGACCTGCTCATCGGCGCCACGGGCATAGTAGACGGTGCCGTCTTTGCCCATGACGAGGGCATTGGTCGCATCGATATCGGGCAGGTTTTCGGCCGTGATGCCGCGCGCATCGGCGGTTTTGCCGCAAACATTGTCGGTCGTGAGCACTTGGGCGCCGGCGACGGTGGGCGCGCCAGCGGCAAGAGCGATAGCGCAGACAAAGCCGGCGGCAAGCTGGGCTGAGCGCTTTGCAAAAGAGGTGAGGGACTTCACAGATTTCGCTTTCGACGGGATGGTCTCTTCTGGAACTAGAGTATATCGTTTGCCGGCGTCGGCGATCATCGCGTGCGTGTGTGGCCCACATCCGCGCCCGAACGGGCACAAGGGTGCTTAAGGTCGACTTAATCACCCACGCTTGTTGTGTGTGGCGTGCGTCGCCTCGGGCATAATGGAGCGCGAGAGGAGCACGCATGAACGAGCACATTTTGGTAGTTGATGACGAAAAGGCCATCGCCGACTTGGTTGGTATCTACCTTACAAAAGAGGGCTTTGATGTCCAGATTGCCTATAGCGGGGCCGATGCTGCCAAGGCAATCTTGGAGCAGGAGTTCGATCTGGCGCTGCTGGATGTCATGCTGCCCGATATCGATGGGTTTGAGCTGCTGCGTACGATCCGTTCCAGCCATACCTATCCCGTGATCATGCTGACGGCGCGCGATGCCCAGCAAGACAAGATCGGGGGCCTTTCGCTTGGCGCGGACGATTACGTGGTTAAGCCGTTCCGTCCGCTGGAGCTCATCGCGCGCGTGCACGCTCAGCTTCGCCGCTACACCAGCTACGGTAGCCGTGCACAGGCGGCCGAGTCGCCGACCATTCAGCTCGACGGCTTGGAGATCAACCGCGACGCTCGTTCCGTGACGGTGGACGGTGCGCCGGTACGCCTCACACCCACCGAGTATTCAATCTTGCTGTATTTGGCTGAGCATCGTGGCAGCGTGGTGGCGGTCGAGGACCTGTTCCGGGCGGTGTGGAACGAGGATTTTATGCCCGGCTCCAACAATACGGTGATGGTGCACATTCGCCACCTGCGCGAAAAGATCGGCGATGACGCTCAAAAGCCGCGCTTTATCAAAAACGTCTGGGGCGTCGGCTACATAATCGAATAACGCCTTTGATGGTGGGGAAGTGGATATGACAAAAGACGATAGGCAGGCATTCGAGGTGCCCGATCGACTCTTTGAATACGTGAGGTCGGTCGTCGACAACCGCGCGCTTGCAACGGTGCTGCTCTTTTTGCTGAGCCTGCTGCTGATTGGCATCGATAACATCGCTGGAATCTTGGCGGTGCTGCTTGTCGGCTTTTTGCTGATCGATCGATTTGAAATCGTACGCCGCTGCGTGGTGATTGGCGGTGCCGCGTGGGCCATGACGTTGGCGATTGGCGCCATGGCACTCGGCGGCATCGAAGGGCCAGTGCTGTTCGATGCCGGCTTTGTATTCAACATGCTTGGCTTTGTGCTGGCGCTTGCCGTGTGCGTGCTGTTCTTTTGCGGCCGCGCCCTGTACTACCAGGGCTACGAGCAGGGCGAGCAGCATGCCGATTGTGTGCTGGCCGCTCGTATTCAAGATCGCCTGATCGATCACCCCGACACCTGGGACAACATCGACGGCGACTTCCTGGAGGTCGAGGGCGCACTCAACCGTGTGCGCGATCGCGAGCGCAAGGTGCAACAGGCCTTGCGTGACGAGTCTCATCGCAAAGACGATCTGGTCACGTACTTGGCACATGACCTACGCACCCCGCTTGCCAGTGTGGTGGGCTATCTTTCGCTGCTGCAAGAGGCTCCTGAGCTGCCGGTTGAGCAACGTGCGCACTTTACGGGCGTGGCGCTCGACAAGGCGCACCGGCTCGATGCGCTCATCGAAGAGTTCTTCGATATCACGCGCTTTGACTTCCACGATATCGTGCTCACGCGCGGCTATGTTGATCTGGGGTTGCTGCTGGCTCAGGTGGCTGACGAGTTCTATCCCATCCTCAACGAGCAGCATAAGGAAGCCCAAGTTGATATTCGCGAGGACCTGACGGTGCTCGTGGATGGCGACAAGATGGCCCGCGTGTTTAACAACATCATGAAAAACGCCGTCGCCTATAGCTATGAGGGCTCGACTATCACGATTGAGGCCAGGCGCCAAGACGATGGCGGCGTGCGCGTGCGCTTTATCAACCAGGGCGATCCGATTCCGGCGGCAAAGCTCAAGGTGATCTTTGAGAAGTTTTACCGTCTGGATGCGGCTCGTGCGACCAATCGTGGCGGTGCCGGTCTGGGCCTTGCCATTGCCAAGGAGATTGTCGCGGCGCACGGCGGCGCCGTTGCGTGCGAATCGACGCCCGAGCACACGGTATTCACCATCGAGTTGCCCGCCGCATAGCCAGGCTGCCCTTACAAACACTTGACAATGCGCTCACGTGCGTATGAGCCGCAATTCCTACTATCGATACTGCTGAATTGATATCGATATGGAGGTATGCGGTATGACGGCTGCTGCGGCTATGGAGCCCACGGAGCTTGAGGAACTCATGGAGGCGCAGGCCGAAGCCGCGCACGAGCGCGAGGTTGGGGATGCGACTCGCCCCACGGCAGAGGATCTTGCCGCCTCGCCGACGCGAATCGATGTTGAGGGCCTCGACCTGTTCTATGGCGACCACCATGCGCTCAAGGACGTGAATATCAAGATCCGCGACAAGCAGATTACCTCGTTCATCGGGCCTTCGGGCTGCGGAAAGTCCACGTTGCTGCGCTGCTTTAACCGCATGAACGACGGCATCAAGGACTGCCGCATCGAGGGCAAGATTGCGCTCGATGGTCAAGATATCCTGGGCGACTACGACATCTGCCGCCTTCGCCAGCGCGTGGGCATGGTGTTCCAGCGCCCCAACCCGTTTCCCATGAGCATCTACGACAACGTCGCGTATGGTCCGCGCGGTATGGGTGTGCGCGATCGCGCTGCGCTGGATGAGCTGGTCGAGGACTCCCTTCGTCGCGCTGCGCTATGGGATGAGGTCAAGGACAAGCTCAAAGAGTCGGGTCTGGGTCTTTCGGGCGGCCAGCAGCAGCGTCTGTGCATCGCCCGCGCACTTGCCGTGCAGCCCGACATTTTGCTGATGGACGAGCCGACCTCGGCGCTCGACCCCGTGTCGACGCTCGTGGTGGAGCAGCTGGCCTGCGAGCTCAAAGAGACCTGTACGCTCGTGGTCGTTACGCACAATATGCAGCAGGCGGCGCGTATCTCCGACTCGGTCGCGTTTTTCTTGCTGGGTGAGTTGGTGGAGCACGCGCCCACCGCGCAACTCTTCAAGAATCCGACCGATCCGCGCACGGCGGATTATTTGACGGGACGTTTTGGCTGATACCATCTAGTAAAGGTACCTTTAGGGTTAAGATGCGGTCATGCCGGCCGCAAAGGGGTTCAACATGATCTATTACGTCGAGGACGATGACAACATCAGGGATTTGACGGTCTATGCACTGCGCAAGCAGGGGATCGAGGCCGAAGGCTTTTCGTGCGATGGTGAGTTTAAAGCTGCCGTGGCGCGACGGGTGCCCGATGCTGTACTGCTCGATATCATGCTGCCCGATACCGATGGCTTGGCGATTATGCGTCGTCTGCGTGCCGATCGCCTGACGGCGACGGTGCCCATCATGATGCTTACCGCCAAGGATACCGAGCTCGACAAGGTGATGGCGCTCGATGGCGGTGCCGACGATTACCTGACTAAACCCTTCTCGCTCATGGAGCTCGCCAGCCGCTGCCGCGCACTGCTGCGTCGCGGCGGCATGGTCAAGCAGGCGAGCGATGTGCTCAGCGTGGGCGACATCGTGCTCTCGCCCAGCCATCGCGAGGTGACCGTTGCCGGCGAGCCGCTTAAGCTCACCCTGCGCGAGTTCGACCTGCTCGAGTACCTCATGCGCAAGCCCGGCGTGGTCTTTACCCGCGAGTCGTTGCTGCAGAGCGTGTGGGGCTGGGACTTCGACGGCGGTTCGCGCACCGTTGACGTGCACGTGCAGACGCTTCGCCAAAAACTGGGCGAGCATGCCGGCGCCATCGAGACCGTGCGCGGCGTGGGCTACCGCTTGGCCGAGCCTTCTGCCGGCGATGGTGCCGAAGGTAACGACACCGCGGCCGCCGCATCGGAGGAGTAACCCGTGGTCTTCGCCCCCCAGGGAAAACATACGCTGTCCCACCGCGTTTTTGTGACGATCTTTGTCTGTGCCATGGCGGTTATCGTGGCGTTTACGGTGCTGGGTGCGTTCTTTGTGCAAAACACCTTGGCGGATGCCACGAGTGCCAACCTGGCGCAGGAAACCGAGCTCATTGCTGCCGCCCTCGACGAGCAGCAGGAGCCCATCCCGTTCTTGCGTAGCCTCGATCGAGAGGACTTGCGCATCACGCTGATTAACAAGGATGGATCGGTTGCCTACGACAACGAGGCGTCGCCTTCCACACTGCCCAACCATGGCGATCGCCCCGAGGTCATCGAGGCCTTTGAGAGTGGTTTGGGTTCCGCGGAGCGCGCAAGCTCTACGCTCGACGAGATTATGCTGTATCGCGCCGTCGCCCTTGATAACGGCCAGGTTGTCCGCTTGGCGCAGGCCCAGCCTGGCGTTGCGGCGATTTTGCTGTCGATGGTGGCGCCGATGCTGCTTATCGCAGCAGCGGGTGCGGTACTCTCGTTTTTTATGGCGCGCCGTGAGTCCCGTGCCATCATCGCGCCGTTGCAAGAGGTGGATTTGGACCACCCACGCCGTAGCTATGAGCACGCCTATGCCGAGATGGTCCCCATGCTTGAGCGTATCGAGTCGCAGCGCCAGGAGCTCAAGCGCCAAATGGCGGTGCTGGCGGACAACGACCGTATGCGCCGCGAGTTCACGGCGAATATCACCCATGAGCTCAAGACGCCGCTTACGGCGATTTCGGGCTATGCCGAGCTCATCGCAAACGGCATGGTCGAGGGCGAGGGCGACCTGCGCAACTTTGGCGGTCGCATCTATCGTGAGGCGGGCCGCTTGGCAGCGCTTGTCAACGATATCCTTACGCTGTCTAACTTGGACGAGGCCGAGCGTGCAACTGAGGGCGAGGCGGTGCCCATTGGTTCCACGGAGCCTATTGAGCTCTCGCGTGCCATCTACGCGGTTGAGCAGCGTCTTGAACAGGTCGCCCGTCAGGCGAATGTGACGATAAGTCATGAGACCAAGCCTGTGGTCATCGAAGGCGTGTCGCGCTTGATTGACGAGCTCATCTATAATCTGGCGAGCAACGCCATCCGCTACAATCGACCCGGCGGTGCGGTTACGCTGCAGTGCGGCACCAACGACGAAGGCCATCCGTTCCTTGCGGTCGCCGACACGGGAATCGGTATCGCGCCTGAAGAACAGGGCAAGGTATTTGAGCGGTTCTATCGCGTGGACAAGAGTAGGTCCAAGGCGCGCGGCGGAACCGGTCTGGGGCTTGCAATTGTCAAGCATGCGGCCCTGTATCATCACGCCACGCTCGATCTGTCGAGCGAGTTGGGCGTGGGAACCACCATTACGGTGACGTTTCCCATACGGCAGGACGAGCCATTCGCATAGCGATACAACATAGATATTGATGCAGACGCCGCATTTGACTTTCGGGTGCGGCGTTGTTGTGCAATTTTACGATTGCTTCCGACATTTTTACAGGAGAGCCTGTTTCTTATGTATAGAGTTTGGTCTCGGTAAAAAGATGCGATAACATACGGACAGTTTTGTCAATCCGAACTGGGGAAATGAAAGGCAAGCTGCATGACCCTTCTCGAACTGTTCCAGCTGCTGAAGAAGCACCTTAAGCTGGTCATCACCCTTCCGGTGGTCTGCGCGATCGCCATGGGCATCGTGTCCTTCGTTGCGATGGACAACACCTACACCGCGACGACGAGCATGTACATTCTCGCCAAAACCGACGATAGCGGTCAGATGAGCTACAACGATCTCTCGGCGAGCCAGATGCTTTCCAACGATATCGCCACGCTGCTGGATAGCGATAGCGTTAAGAGCGGTGCTGCCAATGAGCTGGGCCTTGCTGACCTGGATGACTACAAGGTGTCTGTTTCCTCCGAGACCACCACGCGTGTCATTACGCTTTCGGTTACCGGCACCGATGCCAAGGAGACGGCTAAGGTCGCAAAGGCCATGGCCAGCTCGGTGAGTACGGTCGCTCAGAACGTCGGCGCTGCCCAGAGCATCAACGTTATCGACGAGGCTAAGACTCCCGAAGTCCCCAGCGGCCCCAAGCGTATGCTGTACGTTGCTGTCGCGTTCCTCGCGGGCATCTTTATCGCAGTTGCCTATGTCGTTTTGGCAGACATGCTCAACACCCGCATCCGCGGTGCCGAAGAGGCAGAAGAGCTCCTGGGCATTCCCGTTGTTGGCCGAATTCCGGCTATGAAAGGTGGTAAATAGGCATGGCTAAGGCAAAGAACACCGATAAGCTCGTTGTACAGAATGCCGCCAAGACCCTTCTGGCCAACATCCGCTTTGCGAGCGTGGACGACCCCATTCGCACCATCACCGTTACGTCCTCGATTCCCAACGAGGGCAAGTCTACGGTTTCCATCAACCTTGCCCAGGCTATCGCCACCAGCGGCAAGAGCGTCCTGCTGGTCGAGGCTGATATGCGTCGCAGGTCCCTTGCCGATATGCTCGGCGTCCGCTCCCGCGGCGGACTCTATGCAGTCCTTTCCGAGCAGGTTTCTATTGACCAGGCGATTGTCGAGACGGGTCAGAAGAACTTCTACTTCCTCGATGCCGAGCCGCATATTCCCAATCCTGCCGACATCATCGTCTCTCACCGCTTTGCCAAGCTGGTAAAGGCACTGTCCGCCAAGTTCCAGTACGTCATCTTTGATGCTCCCCCGGTCGGCACCTTCATCGATGCTGCCGAGATCGCAAGTCTGACCGACGGTGCGCTTTTTGTCGTGCGTGAGGACTTCACCAAGCGCGAGGAGGCGCTCAACGCCATCGGTCAGCTTAAGAAGTCCGAGAAGGTCAAGCTCATCGGTACCGTTATGAACTACTGCGAGACCGAGACCAGCGAGTACTACTACTCCTACTACACCAAGGACGGTAAGAAGGTTAAGAAGGGCTCCGACGATCAGGGCACTTCCAAAAAGGGCATCTTCACCAACCGAGCAAACGTTTAGTTGATTAAGGCTGACCTATGCGTGACATTCATTGCCATATCTTGCCGGGTGTAGACGACGGCGCCGCCGATCTCGATGAGAGCTTGGCGATGCTCGAGGCTGCCAAGCGGGCCGGTGTAACCAGAATCGTTTGCACTCCTCACTGCCGTGATCCCTATTTTGATTACGACAAGATGTGGGATGCCTTTGAGCTGCTGCGTGATAACGCTGACGGTTTTCCGCTCCAGATGGGCTTCGAGGTCAACCATCGAAAGCTCGTTGAGCTTGGTATCGATGCCGCGGAGCACTTGCATTTCGATGGGACCAACGAGTTTCTGCTCGAGCTTTCGACGCATGCCGATGCGTATGCGTTTAGAGAGTACGAGAACACGATTTACGATTTGCAGTGCCGTGGTTACCAGGTGATTATCGCTCATCCTGAGCGCTATCGTGCGGTTCAAAAGGATGTAAGCGTGGCGGAGCGCCTGGTCGATATGGGTTGCAAGCTGCAGGCTTCGGCGGACTTTATTGCCGGCGGTCGCTTTGGTCGCGAGAAAAAGCCGGCACAGCGCCTGTTCGATCAGAACCTGTACAGCTTCATCGCGAGCGATGCCCATAACGTGGGTCATTACGACTGCCTGGCGAAGGCTCGCGCGAAGTTTAGCGTGCGCGGAGCTCATTTTCGCTAATATCTGTCCCTAACGTTCGCATTGAATGAAAGGGCAGCCATGGATATCCAACTTAAGACGGGATGCTTTGATGACGCGGCGTTGGTGCGCCGCGTCGTTTTTATAGACGAGCAGGGCTACGAGAATGAGTTCGACGCTATCGACAAGGATCAGAGCTGCATTCATGTGACGCTCTATGTAGACGGCGAGCTTGCCGGTTGCTCGCGCGTGTTTCCCGAAGAGCTTGAGCGCGTGGCTGACGCAGAGGCCCCGGTGTTGCCGGCATGCGACATGGACGAAGGCGTTGCGGCGGGGG
>USCS01000014.1 GCA_900552875.1 uncultured Collinsella sp.
ATAGCCGTAGTAATACCGGTAGATATTCTTGGCCGCCGTAGCCGCGTTGGACGAGGAATAGCCGTAAGGAATATTGACGGTCACAGCGATCTCCGGATCCTGATAGGGCGCAAAGGACACGAAGAAGGCATGGTTGATGATATGGCCGTTCTTCAACTCCTCGGCTGTACCCGTCTTACCGGCAATATCCACCTCCAGATCGCTGAAGATCTTCTTGGCCGAGCCGTCGGCCTCGCGATAGCGCCCGGTCAGGTCCTCGACATGGCTAAAGTACGTGAGGTGCGCGTTGGCGCCGGCAGCACGCAGGCGAGCCGTGAGCGGCAGCACGGTCTCCTGCGGTATCACGAGCTCATCGCCCTTGGAGTGCGTAAACCACAGCGGTGTCTTGGCAAGGGCAGCAACGTCCTCGTCCGTGGCGTTGTACCACGGCGCGCAGCAGGGAAGGCCCGCGGCGAAGAACTCGGGGTAGTCGGCGCACAGGCGCAGCGTCATAAAGCCGCCGTTGGAAAGGCCAGCGACCACGATGCGGTCGGTGTCGATGCGGTCGGCATGCTCGGCGACAAACTCGTCGATGAGCGCCTTAATGACGGGGGAGTAGATGCTCTGGTTGGAGTGGCCGAGCTGCTCAGTGCCGTTGTCCATCCAAAACGTGGGCGACTGCGGCACGAGAACCCAGGCAAAGCCGCCAAAGTAGCGTTGGATCTGCGCCTGGCTGATGGCCGTCACGCGGTTGCCGATATAAGCGCGCGTGGCGCCCTCGCCTTGCGTAGCGCCCTTGCCCTCGCCAGCGCCGTGCAGGTACACCACGAGCGGGGCCTTCTGGGGCACGACTGTCGTTTCGGGCGCGAAGGGGTTGAAGCAGGCGGAGTCCTCGGCCTTAAAGCTGGGCTCAAAGAAGCCGTACTCGAGCGCGATGCCGTTGACGGCGGTCTTTTGCGTGGCATTGCTCCAGCCCTTGAGCGCGGGACAGATGTCGCCGCGGCAGGTGTCAAAGACCAGGCCGCAGGTTGGATCGTCACCGTCATTGCCGGGAAGGGCCGCGAGCTGCGTGATGCGCAGCTGGTCGTCGAGCAAGCGCGAGCCCATCACGCTGCCCTCGATCTTCTTGGTCAGGCGCTGCTCGGCGATCTCGAGCGCCACATGGGTGCCAAAGGCGAGCTTGCGTCCGCACTCATCGCACGGATGGGCGGCGAGGACGTCGACATAGCCTACGGAAGGTGCGGCGTGGTCGGCGCCGCGCTCTTTGCGCATCAGGATCTCGCCCGTGCGTTCATGGCGCTCTACATATATATGGAAGGTGCGCGCATCGATATCGTTGGCGCGAACGGTGCACGGCAGGTCGAGCACGACTTTGCTGATCCAGGGGCCAAAGTCTCCCAGCGTGGTGACGGTTGCGTAGGTGCACGATTTGAGTTCCATGAGCTGCCTCCTCTGCGCCGCGAGTGGTAAACATCAGCGGCAATACAACTTAAACATGTTTAGTTTAATGCAGAGCTACAGAACAGGCAGATGAACTCGGTAAACGGTCAAAATGAACACTCAACAAATTACTAAACATTCGTTTATCACCATTTAGCAGGGCTTTTGTTGATGGGTCAACAAAGAATAGAGGTGTTTACCAAATTAAAAGACCACGTAAATAGGCATTTAGCAGCAGAGCGTCAAATAGACAATCCCTTACCGTTCAAGTACGTTCACCCCCGATTTCCTACCGTTCACCGGACTACAGACGGCAAAATTGCCACAAATTAGACGTTCCGTGTAAACTAAAGCCCGTAAACGTTCAGTAAACACATTGTTTACGACAGCGTATCCAAGGGTTCGGTGGCCGTAAGGGGTTATAGTCGCCGAGCCAAAGGCGTGCCTACGCCCAAACGAGTAGGCACACGATGATATGGGGAGGGGTCCCATGGCAGTAGATAACAAGCAGATTGCCACCGATGTCCTCGAGCTCGTGGGCGGTGCGGAGAATGATTCCGTCGCCACCAACTGCATGACGCGCCTGCGTCTGACGCTCAAGGACAACAACAAGGCCGACGTGGAGAAGATCAAGAAGGTCAAGGGTGTTCTGGGTTGCCAGTTCGCCGGCAGCCAGCTCCAGGTCATCATCGGCCAGAACGTGCCCAAGGTGCTCGCCGAGTTCGTCGCCATGTCCGGCGTCAAGCAGGGTGCCGCGGTCGACGAGAACCTCGATGCTCCCAAGGAGAAGTTCGAGCTCAAGAACCTGCCGAACATCATCCTCGACTATCTGTCGGGCTCCATGACCCAGCTGATCCCGCTGCTCATGGCCGGCGGTCTGTTCCGCACCATCGCTGCGGTCCTCGGTCCCACCATGCTCGGCGTTCTCTCTGACACCGATCCGACCTACACGTTCCTCTACACCACCCTGTACGAGGCCACGTTCACCTTTATCCCCATCTACCTGGGCTATGCCGCCGCTAAGAAGCTCGGCGCCTCCCCGGTTCTGGGCATGCTCCTCGGCGGCGCCCTCATGGCCCCGTCCGTCGTGAGTGTCGCGACCCAGGATGGCGGCGGAATCATCTCCGTCTACGGCATTCAGATCGCCGCTGCCAACTATCAGCAGTCCGTCCTGCCGATTATCCTTTCGGTGCCTGTCCTCTACTTCGTCGAGAAGTTCTTTAAGAAGGTCATGCCCGACGTGCTCTCCACGGTCTTCACGCCGTTCTGCACCATGATCGTTACCATCCCCATCGCCTTCATCGTCCTCGCCCCGCTCGGCAACGAGATCGGCAGCCTCATCGCTAACGCCCTCTTCGGTCTCGCTGACATGGGTGGCGTCGGTATCCTGATCGTCATGGCCGTCCTCGGCGCCTTCTGGCAGCTCTTCGTGGTCTGCGGCATGCACATGCCCGTCATCCTGCTCGCTCAGGTTCAGATCATCGCTGCCGGCTACGATCCCTTCGTCTTCGTTTCCACCAACTGCGCTATGGCCGCTGTCTGGGGCTGCGCCTTCGGTGCCTTCCTCAAGATGAAGAACCCCGACGAGAAGGGTCTCGCCCTGGGCTACGTCATCTCCGCCATCGCCGGCGGCGTCACCGAGCCCGCGCTCTTCGGTATCCTCATGCGCTTCCGTCGCACCATGTTCGGTATGTTCATCGGCGGTGCCATCGGCGCCGTGTTCTCCGGCCTCATGGGTGTTACCTACTACCTCGCCGGTGGTGCCTCCAACTTCCTGGTCTTCACCAACTACCTGCAGGGTGGCCAGATGAACACCGTCTGGGCTATCGTCGGTATGGCAATCTCCTTTGTCATCGCCGCTGCCGTCGTCTTCGTCGCCGGCTTCTCCAAGGAGGAGCTCGCCGAGATGGAGGCCTAAGGCCAAGCCATTCGGTCGCATACGACCTTACCTACACGACAGGGCCCCGTCAGGCGCAAGCCCGGCGGGGTCCTTCTTGCAAGGTAGACTGGAGTGGGCAAGTGGTGTCCGCCCGCAGGGGTTTGTTAAACGGCGGGGGCTTTCGCATCAGGGGTTACCGCGAAAGCTTCTGCCGGTTCGCAATTCCTTTATCGAGCGAAAGGACATGCAGATGAGTTTGGGAAAACTGACCGTCAACGGTCGTCATGACGGTTTTTTGTGCGAGGGCAAGCCGTTCTTTTGGTTTGCCGATACGTGCTGGAGTGCGTTTACCAGCATCCCCGAGGCCGACTGGGACTACTATCTGACCCGCCGCGCCGAGCAGGGCATGAACGTGCTGCAGATTAACACGCTGCCGCAGTGGGATCGCTGCTGCCCCGATCTGGGCATTTGGCCCTATGCCAGCGAGGATGGCGTGCGCTTTGATTGGTCTCAACCCAACCAGGCGTATTGGGATCGCGCCGCCGCCATGTGCCGCGCTGCCGTCGAGCACGGCATTCGTCCGGCGCTCGTGCTCATGTGGTGCAACTACGTGCCCGGTACCTGGGGCGCTAAGATCGCCGAGCGTTGCGGTGCCGAGGTTATGCCGCGCGAGGAGGTCCGTGCCCACGTTGCCCGCGTCGTCGAGAACCTGGGCGAGTTCGATCCCGTCTATGTGGTGACGGGCGACACGGACTTTGCTGGTGACGAGGCGATTGCCTATTACGAGGATGCGCTCGACGAGGTTGCGAAGCGCGCGCCCGAGGCCCTGCGTACCATGCACATCAATCGCGGTAACCGCACGATTCCCGCGCAGTATTTGGACCGCCTGGACTTCTATATGTTCCAGCCCGGCCACAACTACGAAGGCCAGCCCGAGGCCTGGCACCTGCCGCAGGACTTTATCGCCAGCTATCCCAAAAAGCCGATGGTCAACTCCGAGCCCTGCTACGAGCAGATGGGTGCGTCGCGCAACGTGTACTGGCGTTTTACCGCGCAGGACTGTCGCGCGAGCGTGTGGTCTTCGATCCTTGCCGGCGCCAGCGCGGGCGTGACCTACGGCGCCCACGGCGTTTGGAACTGGCAGACATCGCGCAGCCAGGGTTCGGTGCTGGGCGAGGGCTTTGACATGCCGTTCCGCTGGCAGGAGTGTCTGCAGTTTGCGGGCGTGTGGGATTTTGCCGCCATCGAGCACGTGCTTGCCGGCCTGGGTGCCACGCCTAGCGACGACGCTCTCGCCGTTATCCCGGCACAGGAGCTGCTCGATGACGCGCGCGAGTCCATCCGTGTGGCGCGTATTGGCGAGCGTGTCGTCACCTATCTGCCGCGCACCACGGCACTTACGTTTAAGCTCGATAGTGCGCGCGGCTGGTCGGCGACGGCCCTCGACATGGAGGCCAAGCGTATCGCCAAGCTGCCCGTTCGCGACAATGGCGACGGCACCGTGCGCGTGGCGCAGCATCCCTTTGAGCACGACGCCCTGGTGATCCTGACGCCCGAGCACTAACGCTCGAGCTTCGATCCCGAGTTGCTCCCTCGGCCCGGGCACCTCCCTCCCTTTTCCGATATCAACAACCCAGTCCCCTTTATATGTTGCGGTGGAATAGTTCCTAAATGACAGCCCGGGCCGGTCAAACAGGAACTATTTCACCGCAACTGCTGTTGGGGCATTTGCGCCGGATGCGTAACAGTTCGGGCATTGCGTGGATACTAAGACCCATTCTCCATTAAAATGGTTTTCCGGACATCTAAGCGGGTGGGGGTTACCATGAGGGACCTGGGAGACACAACCGCATATTTGCGCCGGGGCATACGGGAGATTCTGTGCCTGGCGCTTTTCTTTTTCACGTTTTTGGCCGGCGAGTACCTCTTTGACGTGCGCGTGGCCGAGTTTGTGCCGGCGAACGAGGTCGTTATCTACGAGAGCATCGTCGTCGGCGCGAGCGTGATCGGCTATTTTGTGCGTCCTCTCCTGTACTATCGCCGTCCCCAGACAATCGATGCAACGAGCGATATGACGGGCGTGCTGCTGGTGTCGGCATTGCTGCTGCTGATTATGGCGGCGCAGTTTCAGGTTGTGATTGCGGGCGGTCTGGTGGCGTGCTGCGCCCTGGGCTACTGCGGATCGACCGCTCACGTCAATCTGGTGCGGCGTTTTGCGCAGACGCCTTGTCTGGCACGTGCCGTGGCGGTTTCTTATGCTGCGGGCATTTTGGTACAGGTGCTCAACCATATGGTGATGCCTGCGGGCATTCCTCAACAGTTTGTCCTTATTGCCTGTGCGATTGCGCTGGTTGGGCTGCTTCACGGTACCCGCCGAGCTAAATTACGCGATGAGTCCGCGCCCGAGTTCGAAGCCGAGATTGCCGAGCTATCGGTCGATGCGTCGGAGCATGGCGCCAAGTGGCGCGATAATCCCGAGGCAAAGGCGGCCTTCCAGGGTGCCGTAGTGCGCTTGACGGTGGCGACCGCCTGCCTCACCGGCGTATTCGCGGCTCTCAATGCCGGTCTTACGACCTCGCATGCCGCCGGCGCTATCGATCTGGGTGACTGGCCGCGCTTGCTGCTGGTTGTGAGTGCGCTTGCTGCCGGCGCCCTGTATGACCTGCGCGGACGCTCGTATATGAATATCATCATGACGTGCGCCGCCATGCTGTCCACGCTCTCGTTCTTTGTGCTTATCACCGATGGCAACGGCGGCAATGCGCTCGCCGCCACGATTATCTTTTACCTGGGCACGGGCTTTTTCGTGGTGTTCTTCACCGCGAAGTTCTCCGCGATTTCGATGTATGCCCGCTGGTCGTATCTGTGGCCGTGCATGGGCCGCGTCATCAACAACATTTGCTCAATGCTTGTGACGGCTCCGGCGGTGGCGATCATCTCGAGCCAAAACGTGCTGATGGCGGTGGGTGTCGTACTCGTGCTGTTTGTCGGCATTGCGATCTCGCTGTTGGGGCAGTTTGGACAAGGCGTTGAGGACGAAGCGGGTCACAGGGGACTGGCGTTTGCCACCGACGATCTTGGCGTGAGCCGTGCGCCCGATCAGGTCGACACGGTGTCCCTGGAGACACCGGAGCTTTCGTTTGACGATCGACTCGACGGTTTTGTAGCCGCCTTTGGACTTACCAAGCGCGAGCGCGATGTACTGGAGGCGCTGGTCGTATCGGACGACAGCGTGCAGGACGTTGCGGCAGCGCTCTTCCTTTCGCGTTCTACGCTCTACCGCCATATCGCCTCGAT
The DNA here is from genome assembly GCA_900552875.1 of uncultured Collinsella sp. Taxonomy (GTDB): domain Bacteria; phylum Actinomycetota; class Coriobacteriia; order Coriobacteriales; family Coriobacteriaceae; genus Collinsella. The sequence continues at coordinate 6,596 of USCS01000014.1, forward strand.
CAACAAAAAGACCGGTGCCGCCTCGCGCGTGGCCCTCATCAATTTCTTCTGGTCCTGGACACCCCAAGACTAGCCAAAACCACCACGAAGGGGACAGGCACCTTTGTGGTGGTTTTACCTGCAAAAATATGAATATGAGACATTTGTCACCTGCCGTTTTGGCGCTCAAAGGCATATGAATGTGATGTTGAGCGGAGCAGAACGGAAGGGGTGGGCCTATGGCGTCTCGTGGTTGCTCGTCTAATAAAATTGCGGGCGCGCTTATCGCCGTGGTGGTCCTTGCTGCGGCGGTGACGCTTGTGCGGGCATACGGCTTTGGTGCCCGTGCCGACCAGGGAAAGAACGCCGCGCAAGCGTTGCTGAACGATTGTGCTGCCGATCCGGTGGCAGTCAAGCTTATCGAGGACGGCGAGGCGCGGACGATCTATGAGACCGACGATGCCGAGCTGGTCGCATCGACTTTTGCCGCGCTCGACGATTGCACCGTGGGAGGTGCGGTGGATGAGCGGATGAGCGATGCCGGTCGCACGCTCGTCTTTGTCTATGAAGACGGCTCGGAGCAATCGGTGGAGTTCGAGGGCGGGAATATCGTGCTCGACAAGACGGCATATCGCCTTGACGGTGCCGATGAACTGTGGCGACAGCTAGCCGCCATCAAGAACAGCCAATGAAATGAGGGGTGTACGGGATGAGTGACTTGAGATTCTGCCCGGCGTGCGGGGTGCAACTGCCGCGGGTCGCCGGCGTGCCGGTGCGATTTTGCCCGGGCTGCGGTGTTCGGCTTGAGAGCGTTGAGGACGACCCGGGTGTCGCGGAACCCGCGAAAGGGACGGCTGCCGATGATGGCGCGGGCGAAGGTTATGAGCCGAGCGCGAACGCGCCGGTCGATATGCCGATGCAAGATGCCGACGCCGCGTCGCCGGTCCGCGACATGGCCGCAGCGGACACTCCCCGCATCGGCGACCTTGAGCTCCACACCGCATGCGATGCCTCTGGCGGCCAAGCGCTCGCGCAAGTGGCGCTGCCGCGGGGTTGGCGTATCGAAGAGGCGCATCTTGAGCGCAACAGTAGTTTCGACTGCCCGATTTCAGTTGGCGTGACGGCGGCAGGCCCGGCGGGCGAACGCATCATGTATCGCTCCGAGCTCTGCTACGTGGACGCGGGCGCCGTTGCCAAGCGTATCCCCACGCAAACCGAGCGCAAGGCGTTTGTGCACGTGGAGGCGGCGTGCGACGAGTTGGCTCAAGCCTGCGCGGCGCAATTGGGCGCACGGGCGGAGGTTGTGGCCGAGCAACCCTATCCGTCGAGCGCGGCAGGCGATATTGAACATGAGCGTGCTCGCGTAAAGCGCGAGGCTGCAAACGACTTTGCGATTCAGGGCTTTTCGATGGAACCGAGCGATGTGGTCTATGAGTGCCGTATGCGCCGATATCGGCTCGCGGGCGCCCCGGCGCCTACCGAGCTTGCGGTGGCGGCAAAGGTCGAGGGCTATGTGGCCTCGATCGGCGGAGTCGCGGGCTCCGTGGGTAAAGGCGTTGCCGCCGGGGCCGAGGCGCTGCTGGGCGTGGGCCTTTCGAGCGGGCTGATCGGCGGCGTTCTGGGCAAGCGCCTGCGCGAGCGCCAGACGGCTGCGGCGGCGGGTCAGCGCGCCGCGAAAGATCAGGCCACGGATCAGAGCGATTGCCCAGACGGGGCGCCGTTTAAGCTGGGCGCGGCCGACCTGTTGCAGTGGCGTATCAGGGACAGCTTCTGCCTGGTTGCGCCAGAAGGCCGTCTGGACGAGGCGGCCTCCACGGCGCTTGCCTCAATGGCATCGACCCTGCGGCTCAACCCGTCGATTGCGCGCGAAGCGTGCGCTCAAAAGCAGCAGATGGTGCTCGAGCAGCGTCAGCGCACGCAGATGAACATCGCCCAGCAGCAACAGCAGTTCGCGGCCTGGCAGCAGATGCATGCCTCGCAGCAGGCGGCGTTCGACAGCTACCAGCAGGCTTGGTTTGAGCGCAGCGATCGTCAACACGCCGCGAATATGGCCGCCAGCGCGGCCAATTTCTCCAGCGCAGGTGTGGGAACGGGCGCGGCGTCGTATTCCGATGCCATCCGCGGGGTCAACCATTACACCAGGCCCGACGGTACCGATGTCGAGGTTTCGGTGATGGCGGATCAAGCTTGGGTGAACGGCTCGGGCGACGTGATCGGCACGCGCGATGGCTTTGAGCCCGGTTTTGGCTGGACGGAGCTGCCCCGTCAATAGCGTGAGTGGGCTACGGGAGGATCGGTGTCGAGGCGTTGCTCGGCGCTGTGATAAGAAACGGGAAAGGAACAACGATGAGGGAGACGGTTATTTCGCGCACGGCGTTTGTCGCGGCGGCGGGAACGGCGTTGCTGACGCTTGCGGGATGCGGCGGACAGCAGGCGCAGGACACGACGGGTTTTAACGACGATCGCCCGGTAAAGGACAAGATGGACGCGGGCTCGTCATCGGGCGATTCCGGCGATGCGGGCGGCAGCTCGGATGCGGACGGCGGCTCGACGGATGCGTTTGATACGTGGTCGGATGACTGCTGGGATGCACACCGCAACATCAGCATCGCGGCGTTGCTCGAGCTTAAGGGCTGGCAGTTGCAGGAGTTTGCGTCGCAACAGGGTTATACCTGGCAAGATGCGCTCGAGATGTACGAGAACGAGGCAGGTCGCGTGCTCAGCGTCTGCAATATCAGCAAGGATGGCGCAACCGAATGGCTCGGCGAGGATGAAATCGGAAAGCTCGACAAGGGCGGCACCGGGAGTACCGTGATGTTTACGCTGCAGCTTGCGGGCTATTCGAGCTGCGAGGATGTTATCGCGGGCTTTTCCGTTCCGGTTGAGGACCGCGCGCAGATTACCTCGGGCTCGTGGATTGCGTGCGTCTACGGTTCCAACATGGCGCGTCACGTTGCCATGGTGAGCCAAATGGAAAACGGCGACTACCGCTTGGACCTCATTACCGAGGAGGCCATCAAAACCGGTACGTTTACCCAAGGCGGCGGTGCCCCCACGATTAACGAATTTTGGCAGGAGAAGACCGGGCGCGCGCTCGGCTAAGTGCGATGCGGCCAATAGCATAGCGAGGGACGAACATGATGAACGAGATGACGATGAGCCGTGCGGTCTTTGTGGCGGGCGCGGGCGCGGCGGCTTGCGCGCTGGCTGGCTGCTCGGGCACAACGGGCGGCGCCAAAGCAGCGAGCACGGCGGACGCCGCCTGCGTGGACGACAATGCCAACGTGACGGTCTATGCCGCGATCAACTTGGGTGGTGCCGATCTGGTGCGCCTGCTCAAACATCAAAATTATGAGTGGCAAGGCGAGAACGTGGGCTACGGCGCCGTCGATGACGCGGGATTTTTCGCTTTTACCTTTTCCAAGGTTTCGGACGATGTGGACGAGCTTGCGAACAGCGCGATACCGCTTTCGGAGTCCGAGTACGAGGAGCTTGAACCGGGCGGCGGAGACGAAAACATCGCGATTCTGCTCTCGGTGGGCGGCTATGCGAAGGGCGAGCGGGCGCTCATCGGCGCGATTGGCGATGCGGCGATGGTGCAGGAGAAATGCACGATCGATGATACCCAGTATTGGCTGGTCAAGGCGCTTGACGGCCACCGCTACGTGATTATGGCCAACGACACCGAAGACGATGGCGATGGCGATAGCGCTCATGACATCTATATCTACAATGAGGCTTTTATTCGAACCGGCTACTTGAGCGGCGGCGACCAGATCGATATCGATGAGCTCTGGAGCCGCCTGACCAACGCCTCGTAACGCTCCAAAACCACCACAAAGGGGACAGGCACCTTTGTGGTGGTTCAATAAGTTGCGGTGGAATAGTTCCTGAATAAGGCTTGGGGGTCTTAAAACAGGAACTATTTCACCGCAACTGCTGAGGGGACGGGTTGTGGAAACGGCTGCCGTGGTGGACTCGGGCTGTCTGTTACAGCAGCTCACCGTGACGGGCGATGTAGTGGCGCTTGGCCAGCTGGGTCAGCGCAATGTAGGCGGCGACGATGCCGATGAGCAGCGTAAAGAAGCTCGCCGGCAGCGGCATGAGGCCCAGAGCCTCGGCGATGGGGCTTGCCGGCAGCCAAGTGACGAGCGTCAGGCCCAGTACGGTGAGCACGCACAGCGCGGGCGCGGCGTGGTCGCGCGGGCTCGGCAGGTGCGGGGAGCGCAGCATGTGGATTACGAGCGTCTGCGACCACATAGACTCAACGAACCAACCGCTCTGGAAAATCGCCGCAAAGGTTGCCATGCCGGCAACATTGCCCGCTGCGGCAAGCTCGGCCCAGCTCGCGCCCACGGTGGCGGGGCACACCGCAAAGAAGAGCGCGGCGAAGGTCACGATGTCAAACAGCGAGCTCACGGGGCCCAGCTCGAGCATAAAGCCCTTGATGGACGCAGCGTCCCAGGCGCGCGGGCGGGCAGTCCAGGCATCGTCGACGGTGTCCCACGGCAGCGCGATGCACACGATCTCGTAGACCAGCGACAGCAGCACCAGCTGCAGGGCGCTCATGGGCAAAAACGGCAGGAACAGGCTCGCGACGGTCACGGACAGCACGTTGCCAAAGTTGGAGCTCACCGTGGTCTTGAGGTACTTGAGTAGGTTGCCGTAGGTGCGACGGCCTTCGATGATGCCGCGCTCGATCACGCCCAGGTCCTTCTGGAGCAAGATGATGTCGGCGGATTCTTTGGCGATGTCAACGGCCGAATCGACCGAGATGCCGCAGTCGCTCGCACGCATGGCGGCGGCGTCGTTGATGCCATCACCCATAAAGCCCACGGTATGGCCGAGCAGTTCACGCATGACGCGCACCAAGCGCGCCTTCTGCAGCGGCGAGAGCTTGGCAAAGAGATGGGTCTGCTCGGCGCGCTCCGCCAGCTCGGCGTCGTCGAGCGCATCGATCTCGGAGCCCAGCAAAACGTTGCTTGCGTCGATGCCAATCTGCTCGCAGACGGTGGCGGCGACGCGGTCGTTGTCGCCGGTCAGGACTTTTACCGCCACGCCCTTGGCCTCGAGGGTGGCGACGGCGCCCGCGGCGCTCGCTTTGGGCGGATCGAGGAAGGCCAAAAAGCCCATCAGCACCATGTCGCACTCGTCGGCGATGCCAAACTCGCCCACGGTGCGCGGGTTGGTCTTCTGCGCCACGGCGATCACGCGCAGGCCCTCGGCATTGAGGTCTGCTACCTGCTTGCGAATCTGGGCGAGCTTTTCGTCGGTTAGCGGCTGGGCGGTGCCGTCCACCTCGACGTAGGAGCAAATCTCGAGCATTTCCTCGGCAGCGCCCTTGGTGACCATCTGGGTCTTTCCTTGGGCGTCGGCGACGACCACGCTCAGGCGACGACGCGAGAAGTCGAAGGGCACCTCGTCGACCTTGGCGTAGCGGTCGCGCAGGCTCTGGCCCAGCATGGAATCGGGTGCTGCGGCCGAGGGCGTCACATCGGCGCGGTCGATGGCGGCCAGGTCGATGAGGTTCTTGAGGCCGGTCTGGAAGAAGCTGTTCAAGAACGCATGGCGCAGCACGCGCGTATCCTCGTTGCCGTCGGTGTTGAGGTAGCGCTCGAGCACGATGCGGTCCTCGGTGAGGGTGCCGGTCTTGTCGCAGCACAGCACGTCCATGGCGCCGAGGTTTTGGATCGCAGACAGTTCCTTGACGATGACCTGGCGGCGGGCGAGGTCCTTGGCTCCCTGCGACAGACTCGTGGTCACGATGACGGGAAGCATTTGCGGCGTGATGCCCACGGCCACGCTCGTGGCGAACAGCAGCGCATCGATGACGTTGCCCTTGGTGGCGGCGTTGATGGCAAAGACTGCCGGCGCCATGACGAGCATCAGGCGCACCAGCAGCATCGAGACGCTCGAGACGCCGCGGTCGAACGCGCTCTTCTCGCCGCGCCCGTTGAGCATCTTGGCGATGCCGCCCAAGTAGGTGTCCGAACCGGTGGCCACGACAAGCGCCATGGCGGTGCCGTTTTGCACGGAGGTGCCGGTAAAGACGATGTTCTTGCAGGCGGAGAGCGGCAGCGTGGAGCTGTCGGCGCCTTCGACGACGGTGGCGACGGCGGTCTTCTCGACGGCCTCGCTTTCGCCGGTGAGGGCGGACTCGATCACAAACAGGTCGCGTGCGGTGATGATGCGGGCATCGGCCGGCACCATGTCGCCGGCGGAGAGGCGGATCACGTCGCCGGGGACGAGCTCATCGAAGGGTATCTCGATGCGCTCGCCGTCGCGCAGGGCGGTGCAGGTGTTGGAGACCAGGTCCTTGAGGGCCTCTGCCGCATTGCCGCTGCGTGCTTCCTGGATAAACTTCATGCCGCCCGATACCAGTAGCATGATGCCGATGACGATGACCGTGGAGGGGTCGCGCTGCGGCTCGGGCACGGCGAGCACGTCGATGTAGAGCGAGACCAGCGCGAGCGCGGCGAGGATGCCGGCGAAGGGGTCGATGAAGGCGTCGGCGATGCGGCGGGCAAGTGTCTTGGTCGGCGCCTTGATGGTGTTGGGACCGGCGGCGTCCAGGCGCTCGGCGGCCTGCCCGGCGGTGAAGCCGTCAGCCGTGGCGTCGAGCAGCACGAGGGAGTCCTCGGCGCTATGGGTTGCGGCAAAGATGGTGTTCTTGGCAAGGCCGGCGTGAGCGGCAGGGCGCGCCGTGCGGCGGCGCTTGGAGATGACTTCGAGTACCGTGGCGGTTTTGAGCATCAGCATAGGGTCCTCCTTGTTAAAGGGAGTTAGCGTACGTGTCGTATTGAATTGCAAAAAACCTAGATGTCGCTCACGTCATGCTCGCGAATCACCACAAGGGGGGCAGGCACCTTTGTGGTGGTTTTGGTGATCGACTGTTGGCGCTTATGCGTGCGCGGAATCCTCGCGGCGTGCCGAGGGCGACATGCAGGTTTTTCGACTATGGCTGCCTTCCATGGCACACCTCCTTAAGGCCGGGCGCAGCGCGCTTTGGGTATCTCGTACCCGTTTCAATCCGCCGGTATTTTTGACGAGGGGGTTTGCCGTGTCAACCCCATTGTTCGGAAAATCATCGCCCCTGACAAAGCCCTTACAGAGCGCCATGGCTTCAAAGCGCGCCCGCATCGACGTCCTACCTGCGCTAAACTGTGAAGCACGTACGCGATTACGAGAGGAGCCCGCATGGAGGCTTACAAGCAAGAGTTCATCAAGTTTATGGTCGAGTCCGACGTTCTTAAGTTCGGCAGCTTTACGCTCAAGAGCGGCCGTCAGTCCCCGTTCTTTATGAACGCCGGCGCTTACGTGACGGGCTATCAGCTCAAGAAGCTGGGCGAGTACTACGCCCAGGCCATCCACGATAACTTTGGCGACGACTTTGACGTGCTGTTCGGGCCTGCCTACAAGGGTATTCCCCTGGCCGTCGTGACCGCGATTGCCTACCACGAGCTGTACGGCAAGGAGGTCAAGTACTGCTGCGACCGCAAGGAGGCCAAGGACCACGGTGCCGACAAGGGCAACCTGCTGGGCTACGAGCCCCAGGACGGCGACCGTGTGGTCATGGTCGAGGACGTCACCACCTCTGGCAAGTCCATCGACGAGACCTATCCTAAGGTCATGGCTGCCGCCGATGTTGAGATTAAGGGCCTGATCGTCTCGCTCAACCGTATGGAGGTCGGCAAGGGTGGCATTACCACTGCGCAGAAGGAGATCGAGGCCAAGTACGGTTTCCCCGTTGCCTCCATCGTGAGCATGGCTGAGGTCGTCGAGACCCTTTACAACCACGAGATCGACGGCAAGGTCGTTATCGACGACGAACTCAAGGCCGCCATCGACGCCTACTACGAGCAGTACGGAGTCCGGGAGTAGTTACGCGGTTTTCCAAACCGCGTAACGGCTCGACGCTGCAAACGCCCCTAAGCGGCAATCTGCCTTTCAATCGTCGGGCATGGCCAGAAGGCCTATGCCCTCCTCTTTCAAGGCACCTTGCTCGCTTAGGGGCGTTTTCGCTGTCGGTGCCAAAACATCGGTGCGGTCGTTGGGTAGCTAATTTGGGACGGGGCTATTTTGACTGCTTCACATGTGAAGCAGTCAA